>CAZCOI010000125.1:0-18486 GCA_964500335.1 uncultured Nitratifractor sp. | reverse complement strand
CTTTTACTACTACATCTGTTAGTTTTACATTACCAGTGTTTTTAACTACATACTTCCAAGTAACTGTGCTTCCAACTGGAACTACTGGACCAGTTCCTGTGTCTGCATCTTGCCCATTTGTGCTCTTTTCTACATCTATTCCTGACTTTCCACCATAGTAGTGTGATGGGTCTTTATCGCTTACACTCTTTCCTAATGGATCTTTTGCTGTTACAACTGCCAAGTTTGCATATTGACCAGCTTTTGCAGTGCCACTCTTAGTACAAGTTTTGCTCTCGCCTGGATTTAGGCTTGCTACTGTACAGATAGCTCCCTCTTTATTATCTTTTACTACTACATCTATTAATTTAGAATTACCAATATTTTTAATAATATATTTCCAAGTAACTGTTGAATCAACTGCTACAATTGGACCTGTACCACTATCTGCATCGCTTCCGTTTGTTAGTTTTTCTATATCTATTTTACTACACTCTTTACAAACTAACCCTGCATCAAGTTTAGTATATTTTTCAGAAACAGATAAAACAATTGGGTCGCTTATTCCATTACTTGGATTAACATCACTATCTTTGCTATCATCATTACCTTGATTTTGGAGTGTAAAGTATGGGTAGTTTTTAGGTTTTATTACTTTAATTTTATAAGTACCTGCTGGTAAATTATTAAATATATATTTACCATTTGCATCTGTTTTTGTCTCTTTTAATACTTTGTTATTTTTATCTAGCAATTGAACTTTAATATTTTCGATGCCTTTTTCATTTGCATCTTGAATACCATTTATATTTTTATCATACCAAATATAGTCACCAATTGTTGCATCATTTGGATTTTTACCATAATAATGAGACACATCAATATCTTCTACATCTCCAATACCTGACGCTTTTGCAGATGCTATTGCTTTATTCTCATATTGCCCAGCTTTTGCTATTCCACTCTTTGTACAAGTTTTACTCTCACCTGGATTTAGGCTAAAATCTTTACAAATTATACCCTCTTTATCATCTTTTACAACAATATTTAATAGTTTTACATTACCACTATTTTTTACAATATATTTCCAAGTAACTTTACTTCCTATTGTAATTTCTGGTCCACTTCCATTATCTGCATCAACTCCATTTGTTAGTTTTTCTAAATCTATGGCTCCTTGAGCTCCATAATAGTGACTTATATCACTATCTGATAGACTCTTGCCATTTATATCCTTTGCAGTAACTTTAACACTATTTTCATATTGTCCAGCCTTAGCAGTTCCATTTTTTATACAAACCATACTTTTACCAACTTCTAAAGAGTCTTTAGGACAATTAATAACACCCTCTTTATTATCTTTAACAACAATATTTGTTAATGGAACTTGTCCACTATTTTTTACCACATATTTCCATGTAACTTGGCTTCCAATTTTAATAATTGGACCTGTTCCTCTATCTGCATCTTCATTATTTGTATATTTTTCAATATCTATACTAGAGTTCATACCCTCATAACTGCCAATATAATGAGATGGGTCTTTATCACTTACACTCTTTCCTAATGGATCTTTTGCTGTTACTACTGCTAAATTTGCATATTGACCATATTTAACAACTCCTGTTTTAGTACAACTTTTACTCTCACCAGGATTTAGGCATGCAATTGTACAAATATCTCCCTCTTTATCATCTTTTACTACAATATTTTTTAATTCTACATTACCACTATTTTTTATTACATATTTCCAAGTAACTTGACTTCCTACCTTAAGAGTTGGTCCTGTACCACTATCTGCATCAACTCCATTTGTATATTTTTGAATATCTATTTTAGATTTTGCTATATTAGTTATCTTATAGCAGAATCCTTTAAATCTTACAGAGTTCCAATTACCGCTTGTGCCATCTCCATATACTGGGTCTTCATAATGTATAACATAAACTTTATTAGCACCATTATTTAATATTTTTGTACCTAAATTTGTAAATTTTGTAGCATAGTCAATACCATCTGCTACATCTGTAGTATAAGGTGTAAACTCTTTTATATTCTCTTTTTGAAATAGTAATTTAACTTGCTCATGATTTTGGTTAGTGTGTGCTTTTCTTCCTTTATAACCATCCCAAGTTAATACTTTTTTTATATCAATTTTAAAAGGATTATTTATTTTATTTCCAAAAATAGAGGTTATATCTAGCTTTGTTGTACCTCCTGCAACCATAAGTTTACCATCACCAGGTATTTCATATTTTGTATAACCTACAGGACAACTCAATGATGGCAATACCCCTTTGTAGTGACTTACATCAATATCTTCAACATCCCCTATTCCAGACGCTTTAGCTTTAACTTTTGCTCTATTTGTATATTGACCATTTTGAGCAATACCTGTTTTTGTACAAATCTTACTCTCACCTGGTTTTAAAGTAAATCCACCACAAATATCTCCCTCTTTATCATCTGTAACTTCTACTTTATATAGATTTACATTACCTATATTTTTTACAATATATTTCCATACTACACTATTACCTACAACTATTTTTGGTCCTGTTCCAGTATCTGCATTTTCACCATTTGTAAGTTTTTCTATATCAATTTTTGGATTAGAAGGCTCAGCCTCACACACACTAAAACAGTCAAATTTTATAAATTTTCCACAAGAAGATTCAACTAATATTGTTAAAGTAGAAGCTCTACTTCCTGTAGATAATGTTAATGTATATTCTTTTAAGCCCCCATTATTTGCTCTATTTTTAATATATACACCTACTTTTTTGCCTGTATTATCAAATACACTTACTTTTTGACCATGAAAACCATCTACACCTGTAGCAGCTCTAAATTTAATTATATATTTTTTATTTGGAGATATATTAATAGTCTGTTTTAAAGCCTTTTTTGCATCCATATATGCATATCTTTTACCACAATATCCAGAGTATTTATTTGAAAACCAAGCAGGTCCACACTTCCAACCTGTAATCTTACACCCCTCTTTACCCTCTTCAAAACTTGGATTTATCAACTTAACAGCTTTATATCCAGATGGGCATGATGGATTATTATCTATATGATAAGCTATATTTTTTATATCTTTAGACTCCTCCTTATATACACCTATATCTTTGCTAAAGTCGTAATCTCCATCATATACAAATGTTTGATTAGATGTAGTAGATATATATCCACTATCCTTAGAAACTTCTAAAGTGTAGCTCTCTCCTCTGCATAAATTTTCAAATTTATAGCTACCTTTATCATCTGTAAGAAGTGTATCTATAACATTTCCATTACTATCAATTAAAGATATAGCTACCCCACTTACTCCTCTTTCACCTCTATCAAACTCTCCATTTTTATTGCCATCATAATAGACAAAATCTCCAACAACACCATTACAACTACTACTTTTTGCGCTATTATCAATATTATTTGTATTAACAGTAGATATTGTAGGCATAAAAGAGAGTGAACTATTTGCTCTATTGCCACCCTTTGACTCTACTATTACTCTTTTAATTTTATTACCTAATTCAACTTTGCTCAATTTTAAATTATCTAAAACTAATCCACCTTTATCACTATAAGCTACAAATCTAATATACTTAGCATCTGTGACTTTTGGCAATACTAGCTTATAGTTTTTAAATCTGTTAGATAGTTCTATTTTTTTTGTAGAGAGTTTTGAATCTATTAAATTTTTATTGTTATCTAAATAGAAAATTGAGATTGAGTTATTTGATTTACTATTTTTAGATAGTGCATCTATAGATAGTTGATAGATTGCATTATCATTTAGTTTAATCTCTTTTGATAAAATACTCTTTTCTCCAAGCATAGCAACAATAGAGTTAAATTGCTCTTGCGCTTCTACAGAGCCTTTTGTTATCCAACCATCTGGTAAACCAGATTCAAAATTTGAATTATAAATAGTTAAATTTTCTTTTTTTATTAGGGTAAATGCATTTGCAGTTAATACTGAAGTACTTTTTCTAAATAGGTTTTTATCAAAATTGCCACTTCCTTGACAAAATATAGTCTCACCAGGAACTATTATATTACTACTATCTTGACACTTTAATTTATAACGACCACCATCAACTACTTTATAATCACTTAAAATATAATCGCCTCTATTAGTTATAGAGACCTCATACCTAATTTTATTCTCATCTTGAGTATTAACGCCAACATTTGATGAGCCAATAATTGTTCTAGTTAGCTCAACACCACTTTCATTAACTCCTATATTGCCCCCATATAATAATGGTGTACCTATAACTGCTAATGTAAGTACTTTAGCAAAGCTTTTTACTATTTTGTACTTCATAATACATCCTTTAAAAAGATTATTTTGGTTATATAATTATTTCATTTTAAAAAATTATATATCATAAATATGGCAATATGAAATATAATTAAATAAATATATGTTTATATTTAATAATAAAAAAGCATTAAATAGATATATGAAATAATGGAGACTTTAAGAAATATATTTTTAGCTATGTTATAATTTTTGTAATTATAAAGCCTCCAAAAATAAGCCAAAAAAAGATTACTAGTGCAGTATAAAAAGCATTTAAACCAATATCTTTAAATTTAGAAAACACTGTAGTCATTCCTAATGCACTCATTGCCATAGTTAATAAAAAGGTATCTATTTTATTTATAATCTCTACTAAATATATAGGGAGAATATGAAAAGAGTTAAATGTAATAACTAATATAAAATAGATAGCAAACCAAGGAACTACAACTTTAACTTTATTACTACTGCTATTTTTAATTGATAATATTAAACTTAAAATTATAAGCATAGGAGCTATTAATATTACTCTTGTCATCTTAACTATAATTGCGCTATGAGCCATGCTATCATTAGAATTTGGAATAGATGCGGGTATTGCAACAACTTGAGCAACTTCATGTACACTACTGCCTATATATATTCCAAACTCTCTTGGTGTCATATGTAAAAAACCTGTAGCATCTTTTATAATTGTTTCATAAAGTATTGGATATAAAAACATTGATATTGTTCCAAAAAGAACTACCATAGAAACTGCAATAGCCGTTTTATACTCAGAGGCTCTAAGCACTGGTTCTGTTGCTAAAACTGCCGCCGCTCCACAAACTGAAGCTCCAGAAGCTGTAAGAATAGATGTATCTTTATCCATTTTAAATAATTTAACACCAACATATGAACCTATAATCATTGTTGAACTTAACATTATTAATGATACTAAAAAGCCATCACCTCCTACATTTATAATCTCTTGAAAAGTTAATCTAAATCCATAAAGAACTATTGCAAATCTAAGAATTTTTTTTGAACTAAAAACTATTCCGCTATTCCATTTTTTTGCTATTTGAGTGCTTATTGTATTAGCATAGATTATTCCTAAAACAATTCCTATAACTAATGGAGAGAAACCTAAATTTTTTATAAAAGTTATTGTAGATATATAAATAGCAGTAATTGCTAAAAAAGCAACTAAAATTATACCCTTAAGTGTATAAGTATCAATTTTCAACATAAAATACCCTTTTTAAAAATTAAAGAGTATTATACATAGTAAATTATTAATATAAGTTTATCTTATAGTTATATATTTTATTTACTTTTTCTATAAGTTATATTTATTATATTTTAAAAAACTATCAGCTTTTCTTATGCTCTAAAATATTTCCTTTGCCTCTCTCTAAAAGTTTTGTCATACTCTTTTTAATCTCTTTATCACTCTTTTCATCACTAATAATCTCTAACATCTTTGAGATATGTTCATGTTTTGCCTTTATATCTTGTATATAAGCTTGATGCTGAAACTCTTTTTCTTTTAAAAGAGCTTCATGTCTTCTTTTTGAGAGTGTGCTTAAAAATTTTAAAATTGCTAAAAATATCAATATTAATCCTACTATTACAACAGCTATTTTTTCTACCGAACTTTTCTCTTGAATAGCTTTTATCTCTTTTTCTTGCTCTATTTTAGCAATAGTTATAGATTTATTACTCTCTACCTTTTTCTTTTTAAGCTCAATATTTGCAATTGCTTTTTTACTATTTAGCTCCATCTCTTTTAATTTTAGCTCATTTTGAGCTTTAAGTTTTATAATGTTTTCTTCTTTTTTTGCTTTTAGCTCTTCTAATTTAATATCGTGATTATTATTTAATTTTAAAATTCTCTCTTTTTGAGATATATTTTTAGTATCACTTTTTGCAACACTCTTAACATTTAAATATGGATTATTGCTATTTAACTCTTTTGTCTTATTTATTGCACTCTCTTGATTACAACCAAAAAATATAGGGATTATTAAATATATAATTTTTCTCATTTTTAATCCTAAATTTGTAAATTTGAGATAATTATACAAAAAACATAATATTTTTTTGCTATAATCGCCTTTAAATCTAAAATTAGTGGAGCTTTTTATGAAGATGAGCGGAGCGCAGATGGTTTGTGAAGCCATTATAAAAGAGGGTTGTAAGTATGTTTTTGGCTACCCTGGTGGCGCAATTATGAATGTTTATGATGAAATCTATAAACAAGATAGCTTTAAGCATATCTTAACAAGACACGAGCAAGCCGCTGTTCATGCGGCAGATGCATATGCTAGGGTTAGCGGAGAAGTTGGCGTAGCTATGGTTACTAGCGGACCTGGATTTACAAATGCTGTTACTGGTCTAGCAACTGCTTATATGGATTCTATACCTTTAGTCGTAATTAGCGGGCAAATTCCTATAAGCTTAATTGGAACAGATGGATTTCAAGAGGTTGATGCTGTTGGAATTAGCCGCTCTTGTACAAAACATAACTATCTTGTAAGAGATATCAAAGATTTGCCTCGTATATTAAAAGAGGCATTTTATATTGCAAGAAGCGGAAGACCAGGACCTGTACTTGTAGATATTCCAAAAGATATTACTAGCCAAGAAGATGAGTTTAACTATCCTGATAGTGTAGATATTCCAACATACAAACCAAGCTATAAAGGGAATAATCGCCAAATTAAAAAAGCTGTAGATGCCATATTGCAAGCAAAAAAACCGCTACTTTATATTGGTGGAGGTACAGTACTTAGCAATGCATATAAAGAGGTAAGAGAGTTAGCTAAAATTTGTGGTATTCCAGCAGTAGAAACGCTAATGGCTCGTGGAGTTATGGGGCATGATAATGAGCTTCTTGTAGGAATGCCAGGAATGCATGGAAACTATGCTTCAAATATGGCGATGAGCGAGAGTGATTTAATTATATCTTTAGGTGCTAGATTTGATGATAGAGTTACAGGGAAACTTAGTGAATTTGCAAAATATGCTGATATTATTCATATAGATATCGACCCAGCAAATATTGGCAAAATTGTAGATGTAGATTATCCAATTGTTGGCGATATTAAAATTGTTACTCAAAAGCTTATTGAGCAGATTAAAGATAAGGTAAAACCTCAAAGATATGAAGTTTGGCGCTCAATTTTAAAAAGATATGATGAGATTCACCCTTTAACTTTTGAAGATAGCAATGAGGTAATTAAACCTCAATGGGTAATTAAAAGGTTAGGAGAGATTGTTGGAGATAAAGCGACTATAACTTCTGATGTTGGCCAGCATCAGATGTGGGCGGCACAGTTTTATCCATTTAGCAGACCAAGACAGTGGGTAAATAGCGGAGGTTTAGGAACTATGGGTTATGGTTTACCAGCCGCAATAGGTGCTAAAACTGCTGATTCTAGTAAAATTGTAATTAATGTTACTGGTGATGGCTCTATTTTAATGAATGTTCAAGAGCTTGTAACTGCGGCTGAGTATGATATACCTGTAATAAATGTTATTTTAAATAATCACTTTTTAGGTATGGTTAGACAGTGGCAAACATTCTTTTACGAAAAGAGATACAGCGAAACAGATTTAAGCTATCAGCCAGATTGGAAAAAATTAGTTGAAGCTTGCGGTGGCATTGGGTATAATGTAACTACAAAAGATGAGTTTGATAAAGCGCTTAATGATGCTATCGAAAAGAAAAAGGTTACATTTATAAATGTAGCTGTTGATAGATTTGAAAATGTTCTTCCAATGGTTCCAGCAGGAGGAGCACTATATAATATGATGTTAGAGTATAAGGAAAGATAATGCAAAAGGTTAGAAGAGTAATTTCTGTTATAGTGCAAAATGAGGCTCAAGTTTTAGCAAGAGTTTCTGGACTTTTTGCAGGCAGAGGGTATAATATAGACTCATTAACTGTAGCTTCTATTCCAAATAGCCATATGTCACATATGACTATAGTTACTAGAGGGAGCGCAAGAGTAATTGAGCAAATAATTAAACAGCTTCATAAATTAATTCCTGTGTATAAAGTAATTGAACACGATAGTATGGTAGAAAAGGAGATGGTTTTAATTAAGTTTGCTCTAAAAGATATAAATATTGCAGATATTCAAGCTCTATTTGAAGCTTATAATGGCGGTGTAGTAAATGCTGGAGAGAATATGATAATAGCAATGGCGGCTGATGAATCAAAAAGAATAGATCACTGCATAGAAGCCGCACAAAATTATAACCCTATAGAGATTGTAAGAAGCGGTGTTGTTGCAATGGAGAGATAATGAGCAAAAATTTAAAAGAGATTGCCTCTTTTATAGGAATAGAGTGTACTAAAGATATTAAAATTGATAATCTTTTAGCCTTAAAAGAGGCAAATAGCAACTCATTAAGCTTTTTTCATGATAGTAAATATTTAGATGATTTAAAAAATACAAAAGCTGGTGCTGTTATTTTAAAAGAGGAGTTTGCAAAGTACCTCCCAAAAGAGAGTATTGCTTTAATTTCGGACGAACCATATAAAATGATGGCGCAAGCAACCAAACTTTTTGCATATAAACCATCTGCAAAAACTTATAATATAGAGTATGATAGCAGTTGCGATATTGCAAAAAATACCCAATTTGGTAAAGATGTAAAAATTGGGAAAAATGTTACTATAATGCCAAACTGCTATATAGGGGATAATGTTGAGATTAAAGATAACACTCTAATTTATCCAAATGTTACAATATATCACAATTGTAAAATTGGTTCAAATGTTACAATTCATAGCGGAAGTGTAATAGGTAGTGATGGATTTGGATTTGTTAGTAAAGATCACTCAAATATTAAGTTTTATCAAATTGGAAATGTTATAATTGAGGATAATGTAGAGATTGGTAGCAACTGCTCAATAGATAGAGCAACTTTAGGCTCAACAATTATAAAAGCAAATGCAAAACTAGATAATTTAATTCAAGTAGGTCACAACTGCGAGATTGGTGAGTATAGTATAATAGTCTCGCAAGTTGGCTTATCTGGTTCTACAAAACTTGGAGTTGGTGTTGTTATGGGTGGACAGAGTGCTACTGCTGGACATTTAAGTATTGGCGATTATGCAATGCTTGCGGCTAGAAGCGGTGTTACAAAATCGCTTGAAGGTGGTAAAATTTATGGCGGTTTTCCAGCTGTTGATATAAAATTATGGAGAAAAATACAAGCTTCAATAATGAGGCTAGTTAAAAAAAGATAAATGGAGAGAATATGAGTAAATTAAAAATTGGAAAATATGAATTTAATAGCAGATTAATTGTAGGAAGTGGAAAATATAAAGATTTTCAAACAACATATGATGCAACAATTGCTAGCGGAAGCGAGATGATTACAGTTGCTGTTAGAAGAGTAAATATTACAAATCCAGATGAAGAGAATCTAATGGACTATTTTAAAGACTCAAATGTTAAATTTTTGCCAAATAGTGCAGGCTGCACGACTGCTGAAGAGGCAATAACACTTTTTAGACTAACAAGAGAAGCAACAGGCATAGATTTAATAAAATTAGAGGTTATTGGAGACACTGCTAAAACTCTATATCCTGATGTAATTGAGACTATTAAAGCTTGCGAAGTTTTAGCAAAAGATGGCTTTACAATTATGGCTTATACAAATGATGACCCAATTATTGCTAAAAGATTAGAAGATGCAGGAGCTCATGCAATTATGCCTTTAGCTTCTCCTATTGGTAGTGGGCTTGGTATTCAAAATAGATATAATGTTGTATTTATTAAAGATGCTGTTAATGTTCCTGTAATTGTAGATGCAGGAATCGGGTGTGCTAGTGATGCGGCAGTAGCTATGGAGCTTGGAGCTGATGGAGTTTTAACAAATACAGCTATTGCTCAAGCAAAAGATCCAATTGCTATGGCAAAAGCTATGAAATTAGCAGTTGAGGCTGGAAGACTTAGCTATGAAGCTGGAAGAATTCCTAAAAAACCATATGCAACAGCATCAAGTCCTACTGAGGGGATGATTTTTTAAATCTCCTCAAAGCTCTTTTTTAAATAGATTTTAAGCATTTTTTAGTATAATACTGCCTATTTCTATCTTAGGGTATAGCAAAAAGCCTTAATTTAGGGCTTTTTGGTGTAACCCACCAGATTCAAATCTCTTTAGAGATATAAAAAATAAAAATGAAAGGAAAGAAAGTTGCCAACAATTAACCAACTTGTGCGCAAAGAGCGCAAAAAAGTGATTAAAAAGTCAAAATCACCAGCATTAGTAAGCTGTCCTCAAAGAAGAGGTGTTTGTACAAGAGTTTATACTACAACACCTAAAAAACCTAACTCTGCTTTAAGAAAAGTTGCAAAAGTTAGATTAACTAGTGGATTTGAGGTAATTTCATATATTGGTGGTGAAGGTCATAACCTTCAAGAGCACTCTATTGTTTTAGTTAGAGGTGGAAGGGTAAAAGACTTACCAGGGGTTAAATATCATATTGTTCGTGGTGCATTAGATACTGCTGGTGTTGCTAATAGAAAAGTAGCAAGATCTAAGTATGGTACTAAGAGACCTAAAAAGTAATTTAGGCTAAAGGTTTGTCGATAAGACTTTAAAGCAGACTCTTTGGAAAAACCTTCGTGCAAAGAGTTTGAGTAAATCTAAAGATTGAAGAAAGGATTTAAATGAGAAGAAGAAGAGCTCCAATAAGACCTGTATTGCCTGACCCTGTTCATGGTAGTAAGGTTTTAACAAAATTTATTAATAAAGTTATGTTAGATGGTAAAAAAAGCATTGCAGAAAAGATTATGTATGCGGCTTTAGAGAGAATTGAATCAAAAAGCGGTGAGAAAGGTATTGATGTTTTTAATAAAGCAATTGAAAATGTTAAGCCTATAATGGAAGTTAAATCTCGCCGTGTGGGTGGTGCTACATATCAAGTACCTGTAGAAGTTAGACCTGTTCGCCAACAATCACTAGCAATTAGATGGATTGTAGATGCGGCTAGAAAAAGAAATGAAAGAACTATGGTTGAGAGACTTAGTAATGAGCTTATGGATGCGGCGGCGCAAAAAGGTGCGGCATTTAAGAAAAAAGAAGATACATATAAAATGGCAGAAGCTAATAAAGCGTTTGCTCACTATAGATGGTAAGGATGTAAGATGCCAAGAAGTCATAAATTAGAAGATTTAAGAAATATCGGTATTGCTGCGCATATTGATGCTGGTAAAACTACTACAACTGAAAGAATTTTGTTCTATACAGGTGTTGAACATAAAATTGGTGAGGTACATGAAGGTGCCGCTACAATGGACTGGATGGAACAAGAGCAAGAGAGAGGTATTACAATTACTTCTGCGGCTACTACTTGTGAGTGGAGAGGTAAACAAATTAACATTATTGACACTCCAGGGCACGTTGATTTTACAATTGAAGTTGAAAGATCTATGAGAGTACTAGATGGTGCTGTATCGGTATTTTGTGCTGTTGGTGGTGTTCAACCTCAATCTGAGACTGTTTGGAGACAAAGAAACAGATATGGAGTTCCATCTATTGTTTTTGTAAATAAAATGGATAGAACTGGTGCAGATTTCTTTGAAGTTGAAAGACAAATTAGAGATAGACTTAAAGGTAATCCTTTAGTAATTCAATTACCAATTGGTGCTGAAGATAACTTCCAAGGTGTAATTGATTTAGTTAAAATGAAAGCTGTAATTTGGGATGATGATCAAACTTTAATGGGACAAAAGTTTGATGTATTAGATATTCCAGATGAGTATAAAGAGCAGGCTGAAGAGTGGCATGAAAAGATGATAGAAGGTATTTGTGAGTGCGAAGTTAATGAAGACCTTATGGAAAAATATATGGAAGGTGAAGAATTAACTCAAGAAGAGATTATGCAAGGAATTAAAAAAGCAACAATTAATATGGAAGTTGTTCCTATGACTTGCGGTACTGCATTCAAAAATAAAGGTGTACAGACACTTCTTGATGCTGTAGTAGATTACCTTCCATCTCCTGTTGAAGCACCACCAATTAAAGGTACTCTAATGGATGACCCAGATACAGAGGTAACTGTTGAATCAACTGATGATGGTCCATTTGCGGCACTTGCATTTAAAATTATGACTGACCCATTTGTTGGACAATTAACATTTATTCGTGTATATCGTGGTTCACTTGAATCTGGCTCTTATACTCTTAATTCTACAAAAGGTAAAAAAGAGCGTGTTGGTAGAATTATGAAAATGCACGCAATTAAAAGAGAAGAGGTTAAAGAGATTTATGCAGGTGAGATTGGAGCAGTTGTAGGACTTAAAAATACAACTACTGGAGATACTTTATGTGATGAGAAAGATAAAGTTGTTCTTGAGAGAATGGAGTTCCCAGATCCTGTTATCTCTGTAGCAGTTGAGCCAAAAACTAAAGCTGACCAAGAAAAAATGGGTATTGCATTAGCAAAACTTGCGGCTGAAGACCCTAGCTTTAGAGTAAGTACAGATGAAGAGAGCGGACAAACAATTATCTCTGGTATGGGTGAGCTTCACTTAGAGATTATTGTAGATAGAATGAAAAGAGAATTTAAAGTAGAAGCAGAAGTTGGTGCTCCTCAAGTTGCATATAGAGAGACTATTAGAAGCAGTGTTGAGCAAGAGTATAAATATGCAAAACAGTCTGGTGGTCGTGGACAATTTGGTCATGTATTTATTAAACTTGAGCCACTTGAGCCTGGTAGTGGATATGAGTTTGTTGATGATATTAAAGGTGGAGTTATTCCAAAAGAGTATATTCCAGCTGTTAATAAAGGTATTCAAGAGGCAATGCAAAGAGGTATCCAAGCTGGTTACCCTGTAGAAGATGTAAAAGTTACACTTTATGATGGTAGCTACCATGAAGTAGATTCAAGTGAAATGGCATTTAAACTTGCTGGTTCTATGGCATTTAGAGAAGGTGCTAAAAAAGCTAATCCAGTAATTTTAGAGCCTATGATGAAAGTTGAAGTTGAAGTGCCAGAAGAGTATATGGGTGATGTAATTGGTGATATCTCTAAAAGAAGAGGTCAAGTTAATGGTATGAGTGATAGAGCAGGTAATAAAATTGTTGATGCATTTGTACCACTAGCTGAGATGTTTGGATATTCAACAGATCTAAGATCTATGACTCAAGGTCGTGCAACATATACTATGGAGTTTGACCATTATGAAGAGGTTCCTTCAAATGTTGCAACAGAAATTATAGAAAAGAGAAATGGGTAATTTTACCCTCTCTTTTTATTAATAAAATAAAACTCTTATCTCTTCATACTATTTATAGAGCCATCGATTGAACCTAAAAATGCTTTAAATTTATTCGATAGCTCATCTAAAAACTCTTTTGTTTTATTTAAATCTAACTCTATTTTATCTTCTTCTATTTTTACGCCTACGCTATCTTTTAAATCTAAATTTTTCTTTTTTATACCCTCTTCTATCTCTTTAGATTTTGCTTCAATGTTTTTTTGTAAATTTTCTATTAAATTTTTAGTCTTATTTGTATCTATCTCTATTTTGCCATCTTCAATATTTATACCTAAAAGAGCTAAAATATCTACTTTTGTATCATTTTGCTCATTTTTATTATTTTTTGTTGTTGGTAAATTTTTATTTTCCATTTTAATCTCCTTTTTAAAATTATAGCACTTTTTTAGAGTTTATTTAATTTATGTTAAAATAGCAAATCTACCATAAAGGATTTTTTATGTTTACTCAGAAAGCAAAATATACTACAAATTTACCAGAACTTAATTTACCTCCAAATAAAGTTTTTAAAAAAAGTGGTAAGATAAAAAATAAATTTTATGAAGAGCATATGCTTGAACTTCATTTAGAACTTGTAAAATTACAAAAATGGGTAGAAGATAATAAAAAAAGAGTTTTAATGATTTTTGAAGGAATTGATACAGCAGGAAAAAGTTCTACAATAAAAGCTTTAAATGAATATCTAAACCCTAGAAAGACTTGGATGATTGCTTTACCAAAACCAACTGAAGTTGAACTAACACAATGGTATTTTCAGCGCCATCTTAAGGAACTTCCTGATGGTGAAGAGATGGTTTTTTTTGATAGAAGTTGGTATAATAGAGCTGGAATTGAGATGGTTTTTGGATTTTGCACAAAAGAGCAACATGAGCTTTTTTATAAACAGGTAAATGATGTTGAAAAGATGCTTGTAGAAGATGGTATAATGTTATTTAAGTTTTATTATACAATATCTAAAGAGACTCAGCAAAAGCGTATTAAAGATAGAGAAGAAAATCCTCTTAAAAGATGGAAATTATCCGATTTAGACTATAAAAGTTTTAAGAAGTATGATGAATATGTTAAATTAAAAGAGAAAATGTTTAAAAAAGCTTCGTTAGTTCCTTGGGTTGAACTTGATGCAAACGATAAAAAAAGAGCAAGATTAAATAGTGCTAGATATATTTTAAGTAATATCGATTATAAAGATAAAGATTTAAGTGTAGTTACGGGTGTCGATAAATCTATTTTAAAACTACATTCTCAAAATTAGAGGTATAAACCTCTAATTTCCTAAAAATCTTCTACCTTGTCCCATACCTTGACCTCTTGCGCCCATACCACGGCCTTGTCCTCTGCCTAATCCTTGTCCCTGTCCTCTGCCTAATCCTTGTCCTAAACCCATACCTGCACCTAAACCAACTCCTCGCTCTAAAGAACTATTAACTATAGAGCTATATTCACTTTGAGAAATATATTTTGGTGTATAAGTAGCTCCATATCTTTGCAAATTTATATTAAAAGATCTCATATGATTTCTACTACCTCTTTGAATATTTTGATAAATATATTTTACATCTTGATTATTAGTTCTGCTTAGTGCATTTTTTAAATCATATATATCTAAATCTTCTATAAGTGCACCAACTTTTAGTGCCTCTTGAGCAGAAATTGAACCTCTTTTTACTAAATCGTTATATAAAGTTTGCAATTTAGCATCTTTAAATACACCAACACTATTTGTAGTTACTGGATCTTTAATTCCATATTTATCAAGTAGTATTTTAACATTATCCATATGTCTGCTTTCTGCATTTGCAATAGAGTTAAATACTCTTAAATTCCACTTTTTAGCCAATGTTAAATATACATCTCTTGCTAGTTTTTCCTCTTCTCTCGTATGTACTAAATCTCTTATCTCATTTTGAGATAAAGCCTCTTTTGGCATACTTGCAATTGTACTAGCTAATGGAGTTTGTGCATTTACTCCAATAGCAACTAATATTGGTAGAATTAACTTTTTCATTTTATACTCCTTGACTTAAGTTAATAATCTATTTTTATTATTATATCAATAAAGTATTACTCATTTATTACCTTAATAAGTGTGTAAAAAAGTTAAACTATTTTAAATAGTAGAAAAATTGTATTTATAATAAGTCGAATTTATTAAATTAAAAGTATAATATTAAAAATTTTCAAAGGCTTTGAATGAAAAAAATTTTATTAGCAATAATGATTATAAGTTCATCTTTTGCTTTATTAAATGCAAAAGATTTAAAAGAGTATATTGATGGTATTACTTTAAGTATTGGTCAAAGTAAAGATGATATCGATATATATAGATTAGGATTAAGAAAAGATTTTAATTCTAAATGGCTTGTATCTAAAAATGGTTATTTAAGTGGATATTATGAGCTTAGTGCAAATTATTGGAAATGGAAAAGTGAAAGTAATTTTGGAATTGCTCTTTCACCAGTATTTGCATATTACCTTGATTTTGGAGATTTTAAACCTTATGTTGAAGCAGGTATAGGGGTTTCTTACTGGAGTAAAAATCACATCAAAACAAGAAACCTTGGTAGCCGTTATCATTTTGAAGATAGAATTGGTGTTGGTATAAGATATAAAAATTTTGATTTTAGTTTTAGATATATGCACTATTCAAATGCTGGACTAAAAGACCCTAATATGGGAATTGATATTTTCATTGGTTCAGTTTCATATAAGTTTTGATATAATTAATTAAAAAAATCTAAAAAAAGGCTGATAAAATGGGAAGAGTAGATAAGATAGTCAAAGAGATAAAGTTAAGTGGTACACAAAATGGCAGAATCAAGATTGCTACTATAGTTGAGCCATATAGTGAAGATAGTGAGACAGTAGTAAGTATAGGTATCTTTTTAGATGCTGATTCAGAAGCACCAAACTGGGTTGCCCATATTCCAAAATCAAACATAGATGCCGTTATAGAAGCCTTAAAAGAAGCAAAAGAAGAGATATAGTATAAAAATCTGACATATTTTCTCCATCATTTAATATATATTTCGATATAATGGTATATATTAATCTGATGGAGAGTAATTTGAACTTACATAAAAAAATATATTTAACAACTTTTATATCATTATTAACAATTTTTTCAATAAATGGATGTGAACAGGTAGAACCACGAAAAGAAGATGGTGCTCCAAAAATTAATAATGCATCTTTAGATGACACTTTTGTTTATCATAAATCTTCTTTATATGCTGATAGAATAAAAAGCTGTGTAGCATATGATAAATCATGCTCGCTAAATACACTTCCTTTACTTAGAGAAGATGGAGAGATTACAAAAGAGAAAATTAAATCTCGTTTGGTTGTTTCTCATAAGTGGATGGGCGATAGATTTATGGAGATGCTAGATTTATTAGATTCTGATATAATGCAACTATTGGGCGCTGTTACTGCTATAGTAATAGATAATGACATTAGACCATCATTTTATACAACTCAAACAGGAGCTATCTATATTGACCCAAGATATCTTTGGCTTACTCCACAAGAGGCAAGTGATATTACTCAAAAAGATGATTTTAGGGCAAGTTATGGTGCCAAGTTGGATTTTTTACCAACATGGAGATATGTAAAAGATGGTAAAAATGCTATTGGATATAGCGATTTAAAAAATCCTCAGCCCCGAACCAGAGAAGATTTAAAATTGCCTTTAGCAAGGCTTTTATATCATGAACTATCTCATGCAAACGATTTTGCTAATGAAGATGTAGTAGCAGGTGTCAATAGAGATGCTCCTATTGTTGAAGCTTTAGAGTCTAATAAAAATCAAAGAGTATCTGCAAAATTATATGGTACAATGCCTTTAACAAATGAGACTTTAATACATTTAGGAAAAGTCTTATATTTTGGAGAAGATGCAACAACTGAAGATAAAATGCTTGAAGCTAGTGATGTTGGCTCAATGTTTGCTACAGATAGTGCCTCTAATATGTATAATTATGCAAATGCCTTTGAAGATATGGCAATGCTGTTTGAGACTGCTATGATGAAATATCATTATGATATAGAGATGGATATAGGCTTTGTCTCTAATACTAAAAATGCAAAAAGTTGTGATGATTTTATCTTAGGATGGGGAACAAGAAATCAAATAGCAAGAGATGATGTGAAACAGAGAGTAAATTTTGTCTTAAAACATATTTTACCAAATAGTGCTAATTGGGATAATTTTACACAAAATAGTATTGGTACAGCATCAAGTTTACCAACCAATGTTGGCTGGTGTGCAAGTATAAATAGTAATTCTAATCTTAATAGAATGACTAACCAAAATATCCCTATTCCACTACACGAGTTTTTATCACCAGAATATTAGTAGCTTTTGCTACTTTAAAAAATTTGAAACTTCATCTATATGCAATAGATTTTGAGCAATAATTGTCCCATTTTTATCAATTACCCAAATAGATGGTGTATGCGTTATTTTATAAAATTTATTAAATTCACCATCCATTCCAAGATTATTTTTATCTACAATTACTGGATATTTTATACTATTTAGTTTTATTAACTCTTTTGCTTTATTTAGATTTTTATCAGCTAAAGAGCTAATTAATATTGTATTTTTATCTAACTTTTTATAAAATTTATTAATTTTTGGCATCTCTTCTATGCAAGTTTTACACCAAGTAGCCCAAAAAACTATAACTATATTTTTACCTTTAAAATCATTTAAATTATATCGTTTGCCACTAATATCTTTGCCACTTATGTTTAAAACGCTTCTTCCTTCATACTTTTTTGCCTCATATGCTAAATAACTATAATAAAGTTTCTTAGCCCCTTTATAAGCAAATGGCATTAATAAAGCTAAAATCACAACTATAATAATAGCTTTTATAATCTTTTTCATAAATAACCTTC
>CAZCOI010000124.1:0-2094 GCA_964500335.1 uncultured Nitratifractor sp. | reverse complement strand
TATATAATCTTTATTTGTGTGGTCTATATAGCCCCATCTTACTAAAAAATCTATAATCACAAGTTCACTATTAAATTTAAAAACTCTATCATTTTCAATCATATTTGCAACCTCTTTTATTGGCATAAGTTCAAACTTTTCTACTTCACCATCCATGCATTGTGGCACAAAGCTTTTAGGCAGTTCTAAATCATAACAAAACATTATACACTCTTGACCTCCCAACTTATATTCAGACCAATGAGAAACTATCCCCACACTCTTAGCCTTATTTGCCAACTCTTTACTAATACCCGCCTCTTCATAGCACTCTTTAGCTAAATTTTCATATAAATCTATACCATAAGGTAATCCGCCACCAACCAAATTATCATACATATTAGCGGTTCGACCTTTACTTTTAGCTCTAATTCCAAGCCACATATACAATCCATCACTCTTTTTAACTACTCCGTTTAAGTGTTGAGAGAATGTAATAACACCTAAAAAAGTAGATATTTCTCTTTCAAAAACAGCATATGGTTTTTCTCCAAATTTAGCTATAAGAGCATATTTTTCATCTCTTACTTTTTTAATAATCTTCTTTTCTAAAAGTATCTGCGTTAAAATATCTAATGCCTTACTCCTTTTTTCAAAATTGTTAAACTCTTGTTTAAACTCCAAAACCCCATTTTTATATGCAAAGATACTATCTTTGCATATATCCAAATACTCTTCTTGCACTTGCCCTACTCTTTGCCCATCTACAATTAGCGCAATTTTACCTTCGCTTGTATAGTTATTTAGCTTTTCTATCTTGTTTAGATACGACATTTTTGCCCCTTATTATTAAAATTATACTAAATCCAAACACCAATACCAATACTCCCAATAAAACTAATACAACTCTTATAGAGTACAAATCTTGTATATATCCAACAATAAGCATTACAATAGAGACAAATAGCTTAGATACAAATCCTACTAGCGATAAAATTGTCGCTCTATATGTTGAGTTAGCCTCTTTGTTGATAATATCACTTATTATAACTGCTTTAAATCCTCTTACAAACTGTTGTGCATAAATTAATATAAAACTAAACAAATAGATAAAACTACCCATTAAAATCTCGCTAACTCCAACCATAACAACTATTAAAATTAGCGACCCAAAAGTTCCAATTTTTGCCTCAATATTGTGTGCATATTTTGAGCTATAAGCAGCAACCACCTGAAACGAAGCAAAAATAATACCAAAATAGACTAAATCAACTCCACACAACTTTAAATATGGCTGATAAGTCCAAAACACACTTTGATTAAATGCATATACAATTGCCGAAAAAACTACAATCCACTTTAAATTAGAGCCATTAAAAAAGATTTTTTTACTAATATCTATAATCTCTTTATACGCTCTTTTCTGAGTAGATTTTTTATAATTTGGCTCAGTTAAACTTAATGCAATAAAAGGTGCCACAATTAAAGTGAGTGTATTTGCATAAAATACAAAATCCAAACTAATTTTTGCTAGCAATCCACCCATTATAGCGCCTAAACCAGAACTTATATATCCAATAAAATTCTTTTTACCAAGTATCTTTTTAAACTCATCTTCTTTGTTAAGTTCTAATAGTGTATCGTAAATAAAAGCCTCTATTGTGCCAGAGAACATCGCAAACGCAAATGCAAACAAAATCTCTGCAAATAAAAACTCTATAAAACTATCGCTTAATACATAACGTATATGAGAAACTACCAATATAAAAGATGCAATAGTTATTGTCTTTTTTCTGCCAAGCCTATCTCCAATAATACCAGTTGGCACCTCTAAAGCAAATATAGCAATAGCAAAAATACTTTGCAATATCATAATATCTTTAAAGCTAATTCCACGAGACTCAATAAATAAAACAATAATAGGACCTACAAAAATAAATGAAATAAAGAAGTCAAAGTAGTATATTTTGGTAATATTTTTTTCTAACTCTTTAACCCTAACTCCACCATTCATGACGCATCCTTTCTCTCTCTTTAAGTCTCTTTTTAACTCCTTTAAAAATAAAATAGTTCTTGTAAATTGTAAAAGTTTTCATCTTTTCTCCTTTTTTTTAA
>CAZCOI010000123.1:0-16188 GCA_964500335.1 uncultured Nitratifractor sp. | reverse complement strand
AGCATTAAGAACTAAGCACTAAGCTATCCTCAACCCTCAACTCTTAACCCTAAATCCTTCTCTCTTCACCCTTGCACTAAAAACCAAAAACCAATATCCCAATATACTACCAACTACCACTAAATCCTTAACCCTTAGCTCTTAACCCTAAATCCTTCTCCCTTCACCCTTCTACCTTCTACCTTGCCAAAAACCAATACACTACCCACTACCACTAAATCCTTAATCCTTAACTCTTAGCTCTTAACTCTAATACTCTAACCTCCTAACAGCCTCTCCCTAATCTCATATATATCAAAACCACATTTAAAGATATATCCTCTAACTTTTGGTGGAATTTTAGCTTTACGACACCTCTCTTTAAACTCTTTGCTAAGAGGTACTTTTATATATGGAGCAATATATAAAAAATTATCTTCTATCTCTATTGCCCATTTTCTTCCAACTACTGCACTCTTTAAATCTTTAAATAGTTCTCTATCTTTTTTAGTAATTAAATATCCTAACTCTTTTAAATATTTAGATATACAATTATTTATAAAGTTTTTGCAATCTATTTTTGCAACTAAAAGCAAATTTTTTTTAAAAACTTTTTGGCAACTTAAATTAATTAACTTTTGCTCATTTTGCAAAATCTCAAAACTTTTTAAAAAACCACTTTTTTTACCATTTAAAAGTTCATTAACAATTGGACGAAAACGGTTACGCTCATATTTTTTATTAAAATTAGAACTATCTATAAAATATTTAAAACTCTCTTTTTCTAAAAGCTCTAAAAGTTCACTTTTAGTATAGTTTAATAGCGGTCTAATAATATTATAACCATCTTTAAAGCTAATCTCACTCATTCCACTAAGCTCACTAACTCCAGCCCCCTTACTAAAACGCATTAAGAACCACTCTAATTTATCATTTAACTGATGAGCCGTAAGTAAATTTGCATAGTTATGTTTACTTATAATCTCTTTAAAAAAGTTATATCTAAACTCTCTTGCATTTGCCTCAAAATTACTATCAAATTTAGGAGCATTTGCTATAAAAATTTTTTTCTTATACTTTTTTGCAAGCTCTTTTGCATAAAGCTCTTCATCTTTTGCCTGTTCTCTTAAATTATAATTTACAATAGCTATATCAAAATTAATCTGCTCTTTTAATAAAATTAAAAAAAGTGCACTCGAATCAACTCCAGCAGAAAATGCTAAAAGATTTTTGCCCTCTTTTAAAAGCTGAACTACATTACTATTTAACATTTACCCTAAAGCCTTTTAATAAGTGTAGCAAGAGGTATAACATCAACAACTTCACTAACTTTTGCTATAAAGAAATCACCATGCGAAACTTTAAAATCACTACTATCATTAACTAAAATCTCTCCATCTATTTCAGGTGCCCAATCTAATGCTCTAGCACTTAATAGATACTTATGCTCACTACTAACACCATCAATAACTAACTCTATCTCTTTATTAATTAATCTATTTAAACTACTTCTCATAGACTCTTTAGCAATTTTTCCTAATATATTAGCTCTTTTTCTAATTATTTCTTTATCGATTTGTTCCATCTTATATGCATAAGTATTCTCTTCATTTGAATACTCAAATACACTAAACCTATCAAATTCAAACTCTTCTAAAAACTCTTTTAGCTCTAAAAAATCCTCTTTGCTCTCACCTGGATGACCTGCAATTACTGCACTTCTTAAAAAGCTCCCATCTTTTTTTCTCATATAATCTAAAAGTTCTATGGTTTTTTCTTTATTAAAACCTCTTTTCATAATTTTTAACATATTATTACTAATATGCTGTATTGGCATATCATAATATGTTCTAAAAATCTTTGAATTTGCTATTGTATCAATTAAATCAAAAGTTGTAGTACTAGGATAGAGATATAAAATTCTAGCGCTCTTAATACCTAAGAGTTGCTCAACTTCTTTGATTAAATCGATTAATGCATCATTATATCCCAAATCTCTCCCAAAGCTTGAAGTATCTTGAGATATAAAACTAAAATCTCTAAAACCTTTTTCTATAAGATTTTTAACCTCTTTTATTATGCTATCTATACTTCTTGATTTAAGTTTACCCTTAAAACCAGGAATTGCACAAAATGAGCATCTTTGATTACACCCCTCACTTAATTTTATATAGGCGTGATATTTTGAACCTGTAATTACTCTAGGTGAGTTTTCATTAGCTAAATAAACTTGTGGGGTAAATGAGCTTTTCTTTAGAGATATTAACTCATCAATTCTATCATAATCTCCAACTCCTGTAAAAATATCAACCTCTGGAAGCTCTTTAATTAGCTCCTCTTTATATCTTTCGCTTAAACATCCACTTACAACTAATAAAGAGTTCTCTTTTCTATTATAATTAGCCTCTAAAATTGTATTAATAGACTCCTCTTTAGCCGCATCTATAAACCCACATGTATTTACTATTATTACATCTGCTTTATCTACACTATCTGTAAGTTTATAACTGCTTAGTTTACCAAGCATAACTTCACTATCAACTAAATTTTTATTGCATCCTAAAGATATCAAATGAAGAGTTTTTTGCATTAATAGCACCTTTTTAGAGCAATTATATCATAATATTAATAAGAGAGTTTATTTAGCTAGTATAAGGTAAGAATTTAAAGATAATTAAGAAAAAGCTTTCAAGCCGAAGCTTGAAAGTTAGGCAATATAAGTTTTATTAGAACTTATAAACACCTTGTACTCTAATTCTGTGATGTTTAACAGAATCGAAATCTTTGTGGTATCTATACTCAACTTTTGCATTAACATCTGCAACTTTGAAGTCATAACCAATTCTAGCCGCTACAGCAGTAGATTTACCATCAGCTTTATCAGCCGCTACACCACCATAAACTTTACCATAACCTTCAATTTTATAAGCAAGGTCTAACTTAGCAATTTTTTGTTTAGCACCTACAGTATTTCCACCAAATACATAGTAAGTTGCTCCCCAGAATCCGCTACCACCAGGGAATACTTTAAGTGGTGATTCACCATCATCAATATAAGCTAAAGTTAATTTAGCATCAATACCATTAAAGTTACCGCCAGCATAAGCTGCAACACCTAAAGTTTTCTTAAGTCCAAGACCTTTAAATTTAGAATATGCTAGTTGTAAACCTAAATTTACGCTACCAGCTTTACCCTCTACTGCTAACCAAGCAGAAGTAGCTTTTAATGGTTTTGGAGCATAGTAAACGCTAGCTGTAATAGTTGTATTTTCAAGAGATTTGTTTTGCATTGCTAGCATAAACACACCCTTGTTATTTTCACCATTAACTCTTTCACTCTTATTATCTACAGCATATCTAGCTACCCATGCACCAACTAATGTAGTATCTTTAATATCAGTATTAACTACTACTACACCTTCATAAGCAGTATCAATTACACCTGCAGTTCTATCAGACCATGCTAATGGAGATAGAGCTTTAGGAAGTGCTTGACGACCAGCTTTAATTAAAGTATTACCAGTTTTATAAGTTAGATATAATTGAGATAACTCAGAAGTAGTACCATCTACTGCACCTGCAACATCTAAACCTAAATCAGTGAATGCGCCAAACTCAGCACCAAAACCAAATCCATAACCTAGTTGCTTTTCAACACCCATTGCAATAGCAGTTGCAAATAAGTTATTTTCTTTATCACCAAAGTTATAACCACCATCATCTTTTTTAGCATCATATCTAACTGCTAAAGTTCCCCAGAAATCGCATGCCGCTGGAGCAACTTGTGGTTGAACTGGAGCAACTGGAGCAATGTTACCACCCGCAAAAATAAAACCTGTAGCAACTACAGAAAGTAATAAACCTTTTTTCATTGTAAATCTCCTTGTTTTTTGTTTACGTTCGTAGTATAACATACTTTTTTTTAAAAAGTCAAATAAATTAACAAAAATAGTATAAAAAGTAAACAAAAAATTAATACTTTTGATATTTTGTCACTTTTTTACCAATCTCTTTTTAAGTAGCTTTTTATTTTCTGGATTATTTAGTAATAACTCCATAGAGTTTTTTTGAACTTCAACTTTTGGCTCATAATAACTTATATGCAAAATATCTTCGTTATAAATTAATTGCATAATAGCCTCTAAAGGAACAGTAACTGTAGAACCGAAATTCTCAACCCCAAATCCAGCCTCAAAAGAGAGCTTATCTTTTGTTAAGGTACAACTCTCTTTTGTATAGTTTGCTATTACAAACAGGGCACTCTCATCAAACTCTATAATCTCTTTTGGAATAGGAGGATTAAATGTAACTATATTTGTATATACAGCTATTGAAAAATCTACACCCTCTTTAAGTAAAAAGTCTAAACTATTATAGCAATTTTTTATAACTAACTCTTTATAACTCTTTTTATCAAAAAGCTCCATCTTTAGCCCTTTAGAATATTAAAATCTACCATAGCATTTAATGTTGCAAGCCTTGCATAGCTATTTAAATTGGCGTAGTGTATCATCTTTTTTATTAATTTTTTATCATCTAAGTAGCGTCTTAGTGTTGTTCCATACAATAATGGCTTAGCTGGAGTAACCCAAACTCCATTTTTATCCTCAAAAGCTATATTTGCAATTGTAGTATCTTTTAAGTAGCCATCTTGCAAAATGATAAATTCATCAAAACCATCAACTATCTTAAAAAGTTTATCAAAAATAGCTCTATCTAAATATTTATAACTATAATCAAACTCTTTTAACTCAACCAATGCAATTTTTTTAATCTCTTTTTTTCTATATATATAATAGTTTATATCAGCTAATCCATCTTTATTATAGATAACTTTAGCTCTATACAAACCACTTTTTGGAGAGTTTATTAATATTTTTTTCAAATCTATTTTTGACTCTGTATTAAATAGATTTTTGTAAGAGAAATCAACCCTTTTTTGGTGGTATGTTAAATTAAAAAACTCTCCATTAAATAATTTTATAGTCTCAAAAAGCTCATCTTTTTTATTCTCTTCTTTTAAATTTAGCTCTATTGGCTCTAATATATTATTAGTTTTATATATTTTAAAAGTACTGTCGGTAATTTTAATATACATTATTTAAAAAGCTCTGTGCTTTGATATCTACATGCGCTATCTGGCAATATGGTTACTATATTTTTGCCTTTAATATCAATCTTGTTAGCCAAATTATAAACTCCTGCTATATTAGCTCCGCTTGAAATTCCTACAAATAAAGCTTCATCTCTCATAAGCCTTTTTGCCATATCTATAGCCTCCTTACTTGAGACTAAAACAACCTCATCTAAAATAGATAAATCTAAATTTTCTGGTATAAAACCAGCACCAATACCCTCTATTTTATGAAGTCCCTTCTCTTCGCCACTAATTACAGCACTCTCTTTGGGCTCTATTGCTACAACTTTGCTATTAAAGCTCTTTTTTAAATATCTTCCAACTCCACTAATTGTACCGCCTGTTCCAACACCTGTAATAAAAATATCTACACTATCTATAGAATTTGAAATCTCTTTTGCTGTTGTATCATAATGAACTTTTATATTAGCGCTATTTTTAAATTGATTAAGCATTAATGCGCCTTTATCTTTAACAATCTCTTTTGCTTTATCTATAGAGCCTTGCATACCTAAATTCTCATCTGTTAAAATTAGCTCTGCTCCATAAGCTTTTATTGCATCTCTTCGCTCTTTGCTCATATTTTTTGGCATAACTATTGTTAGCTTAATACCCTTTAATGCACACACAAATGCTAATCCTATTCCTGTATTTCCGCTAGTTGGCTCTACTATATGATTATTTTTTAATAAATCTTTATTAATTGCATCTTCAACCATTGCAAGCGCAACTCTATCTTTAATTGAACCTGCCGGATTTAAAAACTCACACTTAGCATATAAATTACAGCCCAACTCTCTACTAATATTTTCTAACTTTACTAAAGGGGTATTTCCAATAAAATCTAATATACTACTCATCAATACTCCAAGATATCTTTTTGCCTGCCATAAAAGGAACAACCTTGCCATAATTATTTGGCACAACAAACTCTTTTTTAACCAAATTTACAACTTTCTTATTAGGCGTTATATTATATATTTTTTGTGCATTTACACTAATAAAACTTTCTAAATTATCTAAACTTTTATGTTTTTCAAAAAGCTCTGCTAAAACTTGCAATGCAATAGGAGCGCTAAATACACCAGCCGCACACCCTGGCGCCTCTTTTGCGCTTTTTGGATGAGGAGCAGAGTCTGAACCAAACATAACCTTTGGATGCGCATTTAGTGCTAAATTAAGCAAAGCTTCTCTATCTTCGTAGCGTTTTGCAATAGGTTTACAAAAAAGATGCGGTCTTAAAAGCCCACCTGCAACATCATCTAGTGTAATTAAAAGATGATGCAAAGTAACAGTAGCATATAAATTATCATATCTATCTAACGCCTCTACAGCATCTTTTGTAGTAATATGCTCCATTATAATCTTTAAATTTGGAAAAGCTCTTGCAAGCTCCAAGTATGTTGGTATAAACTCCTTTTCTCTATCCATTACAAAACCATCACTCTCACCATGTATAGATAAAGGAATGCCTAAACTACTCATTGCCTCTAAGGTAGGAGCCAAAGTATCTACATCTATTTTACTTACCCCTCCTTCGCTATTTGTTGTAATTCCAGCAGGATATAACTTAATAGCCAAAATATGCTCTTTTAAATCTTTTAAAAATTCATAATCATAACTGCTTTTAAAAAATAGTGTCATATAAGGAGTAAAGTTATCACCTTTTATTGCCTCTAAAATCTCTTTTTTATAATCAATTACCTGATTTTTTGTAGTAATTGGAGTTGTTGTATTTGGCATAATCATTGCACCACTAAAGCTTTTTGAACTAAGTGGAGCAACTACTTTTAGCATATCTCCTTCTCTAAGGTGAAGGTGCATATCTAGCGGGGATATAAGTTGCAGTTGCATTAAAATCCTTTACTATTAAAAATTTATTATCTTTTGGAATTAACCAAAACTCTATTCGTAGTTTACTCTCTTTTTTATTAATAGTTAAATAGTTAGCCCTTATTGGATTTTTTAAAGATAGCAAACTAAACTCTTTCTTTGCAATTTTTGGATAGTCAATCCCCCCTAAAAATAGCTGATTGCAAGTTGCTATCCGTTTTGCGCTTTTTAATGTTGCTAATATAGGGTTATCAAATCTATAGAGCCACTTTGCATACTCTGAACAAGTTGGATAGTATCTACAACTTGCTGGAGTAAATTTAGATATATATTGATACCATCTAATTATTCTCAATTGCTATCCTTAGGGTATGGTACCACCACATACGATTTAGAGCCATTTATTGAGTGATATATTGTTGTATTATGGAGCCTACTAAAGTACTTCATCAAAAGCATCTGTAAAGTTGGCTCAATAGATGGCTTAAACCAACCATTATTGCTAATTACAATTATATATTTTGGATTATCCTCATATGTTTTTGAGCTAGTTCCTTCATAACAAATTGCAATCTTAAACTTTTTATTTAATAAACTTATAGTTGTAAAATTGCTATCTGCTTTATAATCAACCGCACCATCATAAAATATCTTATTTACAATACCTCCTAGCCACTTAGGCAAAGGATTAGCTTCTCCAAATGGAACTAAAACAACCTTATTTGCCACGCTATAATTACCATCTTTTATAATATAAGCTGAATTTCTAAAATTATTTTGACTCTTAAAATATAGCGAGCCAACAACAATAGTTGCCTTTTTTGAACGCTCTAAAAATTTATCTAAATATGGATGTTCTAAATTTAAAAAATATGGCAATGTAGATTCTGGCAAGATAATTAACTTTTTATTCTCTTTTATTGCACTATCTATCTTTTTTAAAGCCAAATTTGTATATTTTTCTTGATTTTTTTGTTTCCACTTCTCTCTTACATCGATATTTGTCGTAACAAGCTTTATATCTCTTAAAATATTGCTACTTAAAACTTTTGATGTCTCAAAGTTTAAAAGCCCAATAAATGCCAATAAAATATACCATTTTCTAAATATTATAAATATAGCAACAATAAAGACTATTAAAATAAAACAGTAATATTTTATACAAAATATAGAATCTACAAAAGCCAAACTCAACTTTAACCAATTAAACCCAAAAGGTTCAAAACTATTAATCAAAATAACTGCAATTGCATTTAAAAGTATTCTGCTTTGCTCCCAATATATCGCATAAAAGTAATTTTCTATTTTAATTGCTACCTTTTTTGCCAAAAATGCTAAAATTAAAAATAAAAATCCATAAATTAATCCTATAAAAACTACTGCAAAAGGTGCTAAATATGCAAAATTATAATAAATAAAGCTAACTCCAAGCCACCAAAGCCAAAAAATTGCAATAAAAAAACCGCTAAAAAACCAAACATTAGGTTTTGCTTTTAATAATAAATATAATCCTATAATCGCGCTAAAAGAGTTAAATATTAGTAAAAAATAGCCATTTAAAAGCTTAAAATGCTCAATATATATAAAAGCTGATAGAAATAGAGCAATTATCAAGCCTTCTATTATATGGTTGGTGGTAAAATATTTTCTAATTTTCATTTAAAGGACCTTTAATGTCACAATCATTAATGCAATTTTTTCCAATAATAGCACTATTTGCAATTTTTTACTTTTTAATTATAAGACCACAGCAAAAAGCTCAAAAAGAGCATCAAGCAATGCTTGAGTCTTTAAAAAAAGGTGATAAAATAGTAACAAATGGAGGCTTAATAGTAGAAGTAGTTAAAGTTGAAGAAGAGTACTTAAAAGTTAAGCTAGGCGATGAGTGCACTTCAAGATTAGATAAAGCTTATGTTGCAAAAAAATTAGATTAAGCAGGTTATAATGGGTAAATTAAACTATAGAGTTGTAATTTTTATTTTAGCTTTGATATTTGGAGTAGTCTTTTCTATTCCATCTTTAATTCAAAGTAATAGCGGTAAAAAGATAACATTAGGGCTAGATTTACAAGGCGGATTACATATGCTTTTGGGTGTAAAAACCAATGAAGCTATAAAATCATATATAAAATCATTAGCCTCAACAGCAAAGTTTGAACTTGATAAAAAAGATATTGTTATTGATGAGGTTGAGTTTAATAATAATAGTGCATCATTTGTTGTAGTTGATGAAGATGAGACAAATAATGCGCTAAAAACTATAAAAAGTTCAATCGATGAGCAAGTTGCCACAGTTAGTGCAAAAGGAAATAAAATAACAATTACACTAACTCCTCAAGAGAGTAAAAAGGTGGTTCAAAAAGCTATAAATCAAGCTGTCGAGACAATTAGAAACCGTCTAAACCAGTTTGGATTGGCTGAGCCTCTTGTTGCAAAACAAGGAAAAGATAAAATCTTAGTAGAAGTACCAGGTATTAAAAGCGCTAAAGATGAGCAAAGAATAAGAGACCTTATCGCAAAACAAGCTCATCTTCAATTAATGGCTGTAGATGAAAAAAGAGCAGATAGGGTAAATACTATGAGCAAAGCTGAGGCTAAAAAGTATGGAGACCTTATTTTAGAAGATGTAAAAAACCCTAAAATTAAATATCTAATTAGACAAATTCCAATATTAGATGGCTCTATGCTAACAGATGCAAAAGCGGTATATGATCAAAATGGACAGCCTATAATTACTTTTACTCTAAATGGAGAGGGTGCAAAAATATTTGGTAAATTTACAGAAAAAGCGGCACCTACAAGAGATAGATTAGCAATTGTTTTAGATAATAAAGTTTACTCAGCTCCCCATATTAACGAAAGAATTGGAGGGGGTAGAGGACAAATTAGCGGTGGTTTTACAATAAATGAAGCAAACGATATTGCAATTGCTTTGCGCTCTGGTGCACTACTAGCTCCTGTTTATGTAGAAGAGAAAAGAAGTGTTGGTCCAAGCTTAGGTGCTGATAGTATTAAAGCTAGCTCAATTGCTCTAATTGCTGGATTTATCTTAGTAGTAATTTTTATGGCAATCTATTATGGTATGGCTGGAGTAATTGCTGATATAGCATTGGTTGGAAACCTCTTTTTAATAATAGCTATTATGTCTTTATTTGGCGCTACACTAACCTTGCCGGGGATGGCTGGTATTGTATTAACAGTCGGTATGGCGGTTGATGCCAATGTTATTATTAATGAAAGAATTAGAGAGCTTTTAAAAGAGGGCAAAAGCATAGCAAAAGCAATTGAAGATGGATATGCAAATGCATTTACTGCAATTTGGGATGCAAACATAACAACTTTAATAGCCTCTACTTTACTATTTTTCTATGGAACAGGCCCTATTAAAGGATTTGCAGTAACTATGACAATCGGTATTTTAGCTTCAATGCTAACGGCTATTTTAGGAACGCATGGAATTTATCAGATGTTACTTCCAAAAATAAAAAAAGATAAACTAAACTTCTGGTTTGGTATTAAGGGGGCAAAATAATGGAGTTTTTTAAATATAAAAAGCCAATTGCATTAATGGCTAAATCTAAATATTTTGGTATGCTCTCATTAGTTTTAGTATTACTATCTTGGGGAATAATATTTACAAAAGGTTTTAATTACGGAATCGATTTTGCTGGTGGAACATTAATCCAAATTAAATATGACAAAAAAGCCCCTCTTAAAGATATTAGAAAAAAACTTTCTAAAATTAAAAAATACGAGGATGCAACCGTAACAAACTTTGGAAGCGAAGAAGAGATTGTAATAAGAATTCAAAGTACATCTAAATCTGTAGGTAATGATACAGGCGATGAGATAAGCAAACTTTTAAAAGATACAGGAAATTTTGAAATTCGTCGTGTTGATATGGTAGGTCCTAAGATTGGTGGAGAATTAAGAGCAAAAGGCCTTAAAGCAACAATTTTTGCAATTATTGGAATTTTACTATATTTAACATTTAGATTTGAGTGGCGCTTTGCGTTAGCATCAGTTATTGCGCTAATTCATGATGTTTCAATTGCACTTGGAGCTTTAGCACTTTTACAAATACCTTTTAATTTGGATATTTTAGCCGCAATTTTAACGATTCTTGGATATTCTCTAAACGATACCATTATTGTATTTGATAGAATTAGAGAGGGGATTCAAAAGAGCAAAAATATAATCTTGAGCGAAATTATAGATAAATCTGTTACTAAAACTTTATCAAGAACAACCTTAACATCTCTTACAACATTCTTTGTTGTGTTTGTTTTATATCTATTTGGAGGTGAAATTTTAAAAGGGTTTAGTTTTACACTTTTAGTTGGTGTAGTAGTTGGTACATACTCATCTATCTTTATTGCTTCGCCAATTTTAATGTGGCTTAAATTTGATGTAAAAGATTATAAAGATAAATTAGCCGAAAAGAAAAAAAGAGAGATTGAAAAAGAGAAACTTAGAAGTCAATTTGAACAAGGTGTAGTTTAAATTAGTGGGAGAGTGTGTGAATAGATTAAAATTTTTAATATTAATTTTAGCAGGCACACTAATCCTAAGTGCCCAGCTACCAACATCTATAATTAATTTTATTCAAAAAGATAAAATTAATACAGATAATCTATCTATTTTAATAAAAGATAGAAATAGTGGCAATATAGTAGCCTCTTTAAATCCTTATACACCTAGAGTTCCAGCTTCTGTAGCCAAAATTGCTACATGTTATGCCGCTTTATTGGAATTTGGAAAAGATTTTAAATGGCCTACACAAATCTTTTATACAGGCTCTATAAAATCTGGTATCTTAAATGGCAATATAATTATAAAAGCTTATGGCGACCCAACTTTAAGCCCAAAAGATGTAAAAAACTTTGCAAGAAAGCTTAGAAGCTACGGCATTAGAGAGATAAAAGGAGATATAGTAATAGATAGAAGCTTTTTTAAAAATAGCCCTACTATAACTTCTGGTTTTGACAAAAATTATGTAAGCGAATATAATGCTATGCCAGATGCTTTAATGTATAATGACCACCTAAATAGATTTGAGATAATTCCTTCAAAAAATAAAATTACAATAAAAAGAAGCTATGGGGATAGAAGCTATAAAATAGTTAATAATATAAAAGCTATCAATCGCTCTTGTCGTGCTCCATACTCTTGGCCAAAAATTAAATATTTAAAACATAGCAATGGCGTAGATGTAATATTGCAAGGAAAATTATCTACAAAATGCCGACCAATAATTATAAATAGAGTCTTATCAACACCATACAAAAGCTTTTTTTACTCTTTTGTAAACTACCTTAATAACTCAGGCATTAAATTTAATGGCAATTTAAAATTAGCCATCAAACCAAATAACGCAAAACTGCTATTTACGCACTACTCAAAACCTCTAATTAAAATAGTTGCAAAGACTCTTAAAAAGAGCAATAACCTATATGCAAGACAGCTATTTTTAATTTTGGGTGTTAAAAGGTATGGTTACCCAGCAACTTTACAAAAATCTCAAAAAGCTATTAAAGATATCTTAGCAAGTAAAGGTGTATTAGATGAGCAAGACTTTATAGCAAATGGCTCAGGTTTATCAAAGAAGTCTCGCCTAAAAGTAACCTCTGCTATAAATATTCTTGATAATGCATATAGAGATTTTGGTGATGAGTGGCTACATGCACTCTCAATTGCCGGAGTTGATGGCACTATCAAAAAACGCTTCCGCCACTCACCTGTTAAAAATAGAGCCTTTATGAAAACAGGAACCTTAAAAAGAGCAAAAAATATTGCCGGTTTTGTAAATTCAATTCATGGAAACTTTTATGAGGTTGCAATATTTTACAATGGCGCAAAAATTTGGCTTGGGAAAGATATTCAAAATAAAATTATAACTTGGCTAGTTACCAAACAATAAGGAAAATAATGGAATTTAAAAAATACCCTTTTGAAAGACTTAATGATCTTCTTAGCGGCATTGAGCCAAATAATAAATTTGACCCAATAAACCTAACCATAGGAGAACCTCAATTTGAGACTCCAAATTTTATAAAAGATGCTGTTTGTAATAATATAAGCCTACTTAATAAATATCCCAAAAGTGCAGGTGAAATAGAGCTAAAAGAGGCTCAACTTAACTATTTAGAAAGAAATTTTAATCTTAATCTAACAAAAGAGCAAATTATTCCGACTTTTGGAACAAGAGAGGTTTTATTTAACTTTCCACAATTTCTATTAAGCTCTAAACAAGAACCTAAAATGGCGTTTGTAAATCCGTTTTACCAAATATATGAAGGCGCGGCAATTGCAAGTAAGGCTAAAACAATTTATTTGGAACTTAAAAAAGAAAACCGCTTTTTGCCAACTTTAAATAAAGAGCAATTAAAAGATGTCGATTTGGTTATTTTAAACACCCCAAGCAACCCCACTGCAAGCGTAATGGATTTAGAAGAGCTTAAAAAATGGGTAGAAGTGGCACTTGAGCTTGATTTTGTTTTATTAAACGACGAGTGTTATATCGATTTATATACGAATGAAAAAATTCCTTCTTTGCTAAATGCAAGTATTGAGGTTGGAAATAGTGATTTTAAAAATATTTTAGTTGTAAATTCAATCTCTAAAAGAAGCTCCGCACCCGGTCTTAGAAGTGGATTTATAGCAGGAGATAAAGAGATTTTAAAAGAGTATATGAGATATAGAACATATGTTGGAGCTGCAATACCTTTGCCTTTGCAAATGGGAGCAATCTCAGCTTGGATGGATGATAGTGCACCAGAGCATTTTAGAAAAATATATACTAAAAATTTAGAGCTTGCAAGCAATATTTTAAATGTTAATATGCCAAATGCTACCTTTTATATATGGCTTGAGGTTAAAGATGCCCTAAATAAAGCAAAAGAGCTATATAAAAACTATAATCTTAAAATCCTTCCGGGTGAGTTTTTAGGCAGAGAGGAGGCTGGTAAAGATTATTGGCGTTTAGCACTTGTTTATGAGCCAAATATAATAAAAGAGGCTCTAACTAGAGTATCAAACTTTTTAAAGGGATAAAATGAATGAAAATATAGATATTGAAGCATTAAAAAATGATAGTGAGTTTTTAGAAAATCTAAAAAAATTAGAAGATGAAGTAAAAGAGACAAACTCTTTAGCTAAAATTTACCAACTATTAGATGTATATTTAGCCTTACAGGATAATGAAGATAAAATAAATGAGCTTTTTCAAAGAGTAGTAAATGAATCTTTTGATGTTATCGCTTCAAAAATTGAACAAAATCAAAAATTAGATTTAACTAACCCAGATGATTGGGCAGCAGCAAGAGGACTATATGAGCATGCAATAGCCCTTTTTAGCGAAAATCAAACAAAAAATGCACAAGAGCTATTTTTAGCATTGCACCATTTAATTGATGATTTTGAGATAAAAGATGCAATGATGGTGCATGCCGCAGCAATTGGGAGCGGATATAAATTTGATGATTTTATGAATAAATTAACAAAAATTGATGATAGCGATTTTAATGACCCAAAAGCGGTATTTATTACAAATTTTGTACAGCCTGTTGATATTTTGCTTGAGATGTTTAAAGATGAAGTTAATAAACTAAATAAGCGATTAGATAAGTTAAAAAAGGCTCAAGAGGAAGCTAAATGAGAATACACTTTATAGGAATTGGAGGAATTGGTATTTCGGCTCTTGCAAAATTTTTAGCAGGATTTGGGTATAAAATTAGCGGAAGCGATATAAGCAAAAGCGAAATAACCGATGATTTGGCGCTAAATTATAATGCGCAAATTACAATCCCACACCACGAAGATGCGGTTTTAGGAGCCGATTTAATAATTCACTCGGCTGTCATTCGCCCAAATAACCCCGAAATTAAAAAGGCAAAAGAGTTAAATATAAAAATATTGCCGCGAAAAGAGGCGCTTAAATTTATTTTAAAAGATAAAGAGGTTTATGCGATTGCTGGAGCGCACGGAAAAAGCACAACTTCTGCAATATTAACCGCTATTATGACAAAAACAAATGCTCTAATAGGCGCAATTAGCAAAGAGTTTAAAAGTAATGTAAGAACTTTTAAAAATAAAAAAGTGGTTTTTGAAGCAGATGAGAGCGATGCGAGTTTTTTAAACTCAAATCCTTATTTAGCGATAGTTACAAATGTTGAACCGGAACATATGGAGTATTACGAATATGACGAAGAGCGCTTTTATAAAGCTTATAGAGATTTTTTAAAGCTTGCTAAAATTAGGGTGCTAAATGGCGAAGATGAATTTTTAGCCAAACAAAACGATTTAGATAATATTTATATCTATCCGAGCCAAGATTTAAGCGAAGTGGAATTTATTTTAAAAGATAACTTGCCATATACCAAATTTAATTATAAAAATTACGGCGGTTTCGAGGTTTACGGCTTTGGACACCATATTGCGCTTGATAGCGCTTTAGCAATTGAAGCGGCACTCCATCTTGGAATGGATATAGAAGAGATTAGAAAAAATTTGTTAAATTATAAAGGTATAAAAAAGCGCTTTGATATTATTCAAAACAACTCTTTAGTGGTAATTGACGATTACGGGCACCACCCTACCGAGATTAAAGCTACTTTAAATGCAATTTTCGAGTATGCTAAAAAGCTTGGTAAAAATAGGGTTTATGCAATATGGCAACCGCACAAATATAGCAGAACAATAGATAATTTAAGCGGCTTTGTAGAGTGTTTTGAGGGGGTTGATGAATTAACCATTTTGCCAATTTGGGCGGCAGGCGAAGTTGAAGTGCCAATCGATTTAAAAGGTGCTTTTAGTAAATATAGCCCCATTATGGCAAATAGAGTTACAAGAAAAAATTCAACCGTCTATTTATTAGATGAAGATGCAAAAACTATAAAAAAATATAAAGATGGAGTTGTGGTAGCTTTTGGTGCGGGTGATATTACATATCAAATAAGAGGGCTTAAGTAATCTCTTCTTGCTTTTTGGTTCTAAAAAACTATGAAATAGTAGCATCTATCCTCAAGAGATTAATAACTATTTTCTTTACAATTTTTCTATTTTATGATATAATTTGTAAATCATATAAAGGATATTTTATGAAAAGACCTGTAAATTTAAGATTAGACGAAAATATTATTGTTACATTAAATCAGTTAGCAAATGAGTTAAATACAACAAAGACAGAAGTTGTTGAGAGAGCATTAAAGCTTTTTTCAAAAACTAAACAAAAAGAGAGAA
>CAZCOI010000122.1:0-2209 GCA_964500335.1 uncultured Nitratifractor sp. | reverse complement strand
CCTGCTGCGCCTTTTGGTTCGCCATCATCACTGCTATTTTCTACAACTTGCTTATACTCATTTAGCTCTCTTTTTGCCCACACTATATGGTTTGCTTTTGGATGCTCTTGTTTTAGCTTTGCATGAGTGGTATTAAAATCATTAATTGGCACCAAAAATGATAAAAATTTGGATTTTTTAACCTCTATTTGTGTATTATATGCTCTGTTTATGGTTTTCATCTAAAAATAATAACATAAAGAGTTGAAATTGAAGTATGATGTAGTTGTAGTTGGTGCAGGCGCTAGTGGAATGGTTGCAGCAATAAAATTAGCAAGAGGTGGTTTAAAAGTAGCGCTAATTGAGCGTCAAAACAGAGGCGGCAAAAAGATATTAGCAAGTGGAAATGGGCACTGCAATATTGCAAATATAAATATATCGCCAAGCAATTTTTACACAAAAGAGAAGAGCTTTGTAGGGAGCTTTTTGGGTGGTTATAGCGTAGCTAATGTAATAGAGTTTTTTAAAAGCATAGGTTTAGAGATAAGAGCAAAAGATGATGGCAAGCTATATCCGCACTCTATGCAAGCTAGTGCAGTTTTAAATCTGCTTGAAGCAGAGATTGCAAGGCTAAATATAGATAGCTTTTATAGTAGCAATATTAAGCAAATAGAGGCTGGATTTAGGGTGCATTTAGAAGATGCTATACTTAAAGCAAATAGTCTAATTTTAGCAACTGGCTCTATGGCCGCACCTACTCTTGGTGGCAATGGTAGCGGTTTGGAGATTGCACAAAAATTTGGGCACAAGATATCAAAGCAGCTTCCAGCACTTGTGCCCCTGCTCTCTAAAGATCCTATATGCAAAACTTTAGCTGGTGTTAAGCACTATTGTAGAGTTAAGCTTTTTCTTAATGGTAGCGAGGCAACTAGCATAAATGAAGATTTCCTATTTGCTAAATATGGAGTAAGCGGTTTAGCAATCTTAGATATTAGCAAAGATGCAGTTATGGCACTAGATAGAGGGCTTAGAGTAGATATAGAGGTAGATTTTTTTCCACAAATCAATGCAAAAGAGCTAACTAGCTTTTTAAAAGGAAGAATCGATAAAAAAAGAGACCTTAATCTAAAGTTGTGGCTTAGTGGCATAATAAATTCAAAAATCGCAAACTATATATTAAGAGAGCTTAACTTTGAGAGTTTAAGCGAAGCTAGAGTAAATAGCAAAATAGTTAAAGAGATTGTATCTAGGCTTAAAGCAACCAAAATAGAGATTTGTGGCTTTAGAGAGTTTAAGTATGCAGAGGTTGCACAAGGGGGTGTAGAGCTAAAAGATATCGATGCCAAAACTATGCAAAGCAAACTTGTGAAAAATCTATATTTTTGTGGAGAGATGTTAGATATAATTGGACAAAGAGGAGGATACAACTTCTACTTTGCTTGGATAAGTGCCTTTAGAGCAAGCAAAGCGATATTAGATTAGTAGTTTTTGCACTCCTCTTTTTTAAACTTGATATATTTTGTAGCTACATATAAAGATAGTGATGCACTTAAGGTTATCATTATAGTTAAAAAGATTGTGCTAGTTATCATGAGATATATATAAAAAGTTGTAAATAAAGCAATAGTTATATAATTCAAAATACTATCTAATCGACACATTTTTAAACCCTTAATTTGAAGTCTCAATAAAACTATACCATAAAATGGACTAAAATATAAGTTAAAAAAATAAACAATGAAGCTATTTGTAAAATATGTCATATATTACATATTATTGTTACTAATTGAAGCATTGTTTTATTGTAGTATAGATATTTATATAGAAACAATATGGAATAATTGGACTATTTTCATTATTTATAGATAACTTAATAAGAGGTTAAACTGTTAAAAATATAGTAATTTTGGTTAATTTGTTGTAAACAAAGATAGAATATTAAGAGTTTGTGATAATTTATTTATTTAGTGTAAAAAAATAGTGTTTGATATCACAATTTTGCCACACTTAGTTGGTATAATCAAAAAAAAGTGTGGAGGAGTTTATGAAAAAGTTTTTATTAATCTTTGTTTTGATGATTGGTTTTGTTTTTGCATCATCGCCAAAAGCAATAATTGTTTTTGATGCAAGTGGCAGTATGTGGGGGCAAATTGGCGGTAAAGCAAAAATAGATATTGCAAAAAATGCTTTGCAAGATGTGGTTAAAAATTGGAATAGTAATACCGAGCTT
>CAZCOI010000121.1:0-2324 GCA_964500335.1 uncultured Nitratifractor sp. | reverse complement strand
GGTGTTTGTTTGCCAATATCTTTAAAAAGTTGCGGCACTTCTATTTTTGCGTTTAGTAAAGTAAAAAACGATACAATTAAAATTAATTTTTTCATAAAGGTATTATAGCATAAAGAAAACTTTTAACCAAAATTATACATTGCACTTTATCAAAGTAATGTTAATGCTTTAAGTTGGCTTTAATAAATTTTGCAGAACTACTAATTTAAGAAATTTAGTAAAAGATTCTATTAATAAGTGATTAGTACAAAGAAATAAACTTTAAATATATAATTTAGGTTTAAAAAACTAAAGGAGAAATTATGTCGTATTTAGAAAAAATTAATGCGCTAAATAACTATAAAAGTGAAGGTAAAATTGCGCTAATTGTAGATGGGCAAAGAGTAGGGCAAGTAAAAAAAGAGTATTTAAATTATTGCACTCAAAGCGCTTTTGATTATAAAAATGGAGTATTGGAGTTTAAAGAGTCTTTTAGCGATTTTAAAAGTCGAAGTTATGCGCTTGATATGTTAGCAAATTTGCTTTTAGAGCAAAATATTTTATCAAAGCTAAAGAGAGAAAAATATGCCTTATCAACTAATATAAATTCTAATCCTTATGCCTTGTTAGATAGAGCTATATCTACATTTTTAGGAGTACAAAGCTATGGGCAACATTTAAACGGTATTGTTAAAAAAAGTGACGGTTTATATATGTGGATTGGTACAAGAGCAAAAGATAAAGGCTATTGTAATGGAATGTTAGATCATTTAGTTGGCGGCGGATTGCCTTATGGTATAGATTTATATGAAAATTTAGCTAAAGAGTGCTATGAAGAAGCAGGTATTAGTAAAGAGTTAGCAAGGCGTGCAAAGGCGGTTGGAATAGTTTCGTATTGGCATGAGTATGAGCTTGGAGGCAAAGAGGATATTATTTTTTGCTATGACTTAGAACTGCCTGAAAGCTTTGTGCCACAATGCATGGATGGTGAAGTGGAAAAGTTTGAGCTTATGCCCATAAAAGAGGTTGCAAATATTGTAGAAAATCAATGGGCTTTTAAGCCAAACTGCGAGTTAGTTATTATAGATTTTTTAGTAAGATGGGGTTATATAAACCACACAAATAAAGATTATATAGATATTGCAAAGGGTTTAAGAAGATAAGTAAATTTAAGTATGTCAAGATTAAATTAGATGGAGTTGCTAATAAAATATAGAGGTGAATGAACTTTTTATTTAGCGCATCTAAATTTATAAATAAAGTTTGAGGTAATGGCTTGTTATGTAAAATTTTTGTAAAATGGCGAAGTAACAAAAATTATAGAGTGTATAAAATGGATAAACTTTATAAAATATTTTTAGTTTCGAGTTGGTTAATTTTAATTTACTATTTTTTTATTTGGGAAATTGATAATAATTTATATTCGTTTTTTCTATTTATATTTAGTTTGATTTTCTATTTCGTAATTTTTACGGTATCTTTAATTAGAGTTTTTCGGCAAGATTATAAATTTTTAAAAGTTATATTAATTTTAGCTCTATTTTTGATTTTACCTTTAAAAAGTTATTATGTAGATATGAAATTTTATCTTAACAAAAAAGATTTAAAAAGTGCGATAGAAGCTATAAATAGCGGTAAAATAGAACTATCGAACGAAAATTTTTTTAAAAAGTATAAAATATATAAATTTCCTAAAAAAGTTTTAAACTCGAATCGAATTTATAAAGGAAAAAACTGCTTTTATTTTTCTTTATATTCGTATTTACAGCTTATTGCATATTGCAAAGATGAAAAGATACTTAAAACAAATAGAGATTTTTTAATAAATAAAAAATTGGGTGAAAATTTTTATTGGGTTAGTGCGGATATAAAATGAGAAAAGTTTTTTATATTTTGATAATTTTTATACTGTTAGTCGCAGTTGCCGTTTTTAAGCATAATAATTCGTATAACTCGTTTTATATAGAAGTGGTTTTGGAAAATAAAACGGGTTATGTAATAAAAGAGTTAAAGGTTAAATATAATAACGAAACTATTAAGATTTTAAATTTAAAAGATAAAAAGAGTGTAAAAATTAAACCCGAAAGCGAAACTTCGATAGTTTTAATAACAAACGATAAAAAAATAGAGTTAAAATCATATGTGGAAAACGGATATTTTGGCAAAATAAAAGTTATTTTTTATAAAGATAATATATTTGTAAATTCAAAAATATGTTTGCCTTACGATAAAGATTGTATGAAAGATAAAAAAGTTATATTTAAAAAGAGTTTAAATAGTTAATATTATATTAAAAAATATATCACATTCTTTGGAGCTTTAGCTCCAAAGAGTTATTGTTGTTC
>CAZCOI010000120.1:0-10620 GCA_964500335.1 uncultured Nitratifractor sp. | reverse complement strand
TTGATCTACAATCCACCAAGTTTTTGCTAAATGAAACTCATCATCACTTAAATAATCTCCCTTTGGTGCTCCTCCAAAATCTGTAAAATAGGCTCTTTTTTTAGTAAATTCCATCCAATTACTATAATCGCTATTTAATTTATAAGAGAAATTATTAAACAAAATGCCTAAAATAAAAATTGCTGAAATTGTAAGATTTTTAAAATTTAGACTCTTTTTATCAACCATAATTAAGTAAGCTAGCCCAATTAAAGGTAGTAAAGAAAATATTATCTCTACCCTTAAAAAGCTAGCAATCCAAACCAAAAACCAAAAATAGACTTGGTTATATCTAATAAAAGCAATAGCAAGTGCAATTAATAAAAGTGTAGGTGAAGTTACATCAACTTCTAATAGCATATATACAATTAAAAGTGTAGAAAGAAAAATTGAAATTACTTTAATAAATATATTTAAATATCTATTTTTAAAATCAATTATAGATATATAAAAAGCCATTAAAGTTGCAATAATAATTATATATAGTGTCATAAATATACTATACCACTGCATTGAAGGGAAGTGTTGATATAAATATCCAACCACTAATGCAAATGGATAGCTTGTCATATAGTTTAGTGGTTCATTTGCTTTAAGTGTTGCAATTAGCTGAGCTTCATCTTGTACACCTAAAAAAGTATGATGTGTAATAATCATACTAAAGATAATTAACAAAAAGTATATATAAGTAATAATAAAGTTTCTATTAAATTTATATCTATTTATTGGCATTAAACCTCTCTTGGTAGATTAATATATATTATACCAAAAAATTGTAGCAATAGGTAATAATATTTAAATGATTTTATGGTAATTTATTTATAAAGTTTCATTTAGATAAATAACTTTTTGCCATCTCTTTAATATAGTAAATAATATTTAATAATATAAATACAAGATTTATTATATTAAAACTTTATAAAATTTTATCTTCTTTTTTACTTTTCAAGCTTTGGTTTATTTAGTTGTAAAAAACTAAATAAAGAAAGTAAAAAAGTTGCTAAACTAATAGTAGCTATAATATCAGTTACAATATAACTTTTATTAAAAAATGAAAAATATTTAAGTATATAAACTTTTATAAAAATAATTAAATTAAAGCTTGATAAAATATAAAATAATATTCTATTAAATCTATAGACAATTAATGTTATTGCAATAAAACCACTCATAGCTCCAAAATAAGCTCCTAAATGTAATACAGTATAGTTAGTTAAAATTAAAACCCAAAAAGATATATATAGTACAAAACTATATATTAAAAGTTTTAAAAAAATTTTTTCATTTTTAGAATTAAATTTTATAAAAAATATTAAAATAACAAATAAAGTTGTAAACATTAAATAATAAAAATCAGTATATCTAAAGATACTTACTTGCCAATCATGAATAGAAAATGACAATATATCATTTAAGTACAAATATAGACCACTAAATATTTTTTTTAGATTTGTTAATTTTAAATCTAACCAATCATTAAAAGCTAAATTACTGTAATATATTTTTATACTTTCTATTACTGTTATATTATTGTCTCCAAGACCTACACTTTCAGCTAAATGTTGTTTTAGTAATCTATTACCAGGTGGGTCAATAAATTTTTGATATAAAATCCAAGGTAGATAAAGTGTTATTGCAGATATCAGTCCTAAAAAAATCTTTTTGATATTATTTAAACTTTTAAGTAACAATAAAAATGATAATGGTAGTAAGTAAAATACTCCGCCTCCATGAGTTAATAGTGCAAATGAAGATGATAAACCATAATATATATATAATTTTAAGCTTTTATTATAACCTGCCCAAACTAGGAAAACTAAATAAAATGAAATAGCTTGATATAATGCAGAAAATAATTTTGGCCATACAAATAGAATATTTATAAATGATAAACCGCTAAAGAATAGAAGTAAACTTAATATATATGTATATTTAGTATCTCTTATTATATTAATAATCATTAAAGGTATAAATATAAAAACTAATACTTGAGCACCCATAGATTCTAAAAGATAAGATAAATTGCTATCTGAGACTTTGCTAAAAATTAAGTGTAAACCAGCTTGTAAAGGGGGTCTATCGCTAGTTTGCCATCCATCAATCCACCATGGTATTTTATGCTCTATAACACTATCAGCTAAAAATTTTTGTAGCCAGTTATCAATTGGCATTGGTAACCATTTACTTGCAGATAAATGTGAAATAAACTCAATATCATCTCTATTGCTATAGCTTAAAAATATAACTAATGCTAGCATAGAAAAAATTGTAATAAAAAGATAAAAAGTTGGTTTAATATTATCCTTTCTTATCATTAAAAAGTTTATTAATATAAAAATCCCAAATAGTACTGAGAATATTTTTCCAATTTTAAATGAATATAAATATAAATAGAATGATAAATATGAACTTATTCCTAATACTAAAGCCATTAAAATAAAAGATTCAATAGAAGAGTGCTTATTTAAAAATTTACCATATAAGCTACTAACTACCCAGCTAAATAGAAATATCCAACCAAAAGTTTTTAAAAATTGTTTAAAATATAATGTATTTAAAGAACTATATAAATGAAGTTCTCCTATACCGAGCCAACCACAATCTTTAGTACTGTTGTCTTTTGCGACTAATCTTACTTTATCTTTAAGATTTTTAGGAATTTTAATTTTTGCATCTTTCCAAGTATGATGACTATTTTTTAAATCTTTAAAATAGTATTTATTAGAGTGGTTATCTTCCAAATATAAAGATATATTTTCATAATCTGGGTAACCAACATACTCAAAAGTGATATACTTTTTATCTTTTATTGGTACAAAATTTGAGTATATAGTAATTTTATCAAATTGAGCATTATTACAATATGTTAATTTTCTATTTTTATCTTTTTTATACTTAATACTTTTAAAATATTTTACAGAACAACCATTATTTAACTTAATACTTTTATCTTGTTTATTAATAATATAGATTGAACTTATTAAAATCACTATAAGTAAAATAAAAACAGAGAGGAAAATATTTCTTTTATTCATAAAAATCCTTTGTTTAAATCTTAGTTTTTGAAATATTTGTAATAACTATAATGAGCAAGTTTTAACATATCTATATCTCCCTTGCTATCTCCATATGCATATATATAATTAAATTTATCTATACTATAAAGTTGTTTTATTCTTTTGACTTTTTCAATACCATAACAATTTTTGGTTAGAAAACTTCCAGTTATTATATCATTATCAAATTCTAATTTAGTACCAATTAGATTAAAGTTATTTTTGTTGCACCAAGGCTCTAGCCAACACTCTATTGATGCAGAAACTATAACTATAGTATCACCTCTTTCTTTATGCCATTTTAATTTTTGTATTGCTGATTTTCGAAGTAATAAATCTATTTTTTTTAAGGAAAACTCTTTAGTTTTATATAAAAATTTTTTTTTATTTTCACCTTTAAAAAAATATTTAATCATTATCTCTTTTGCTTTGTAATTAGGAATAAGTTTTAACTTAAAAGCAATCAATATAGGAGAAAGTAAAAATAGACCTTTGATAAATTTATATTCTCCTACATAAAATCTAATAAACTCTATAAGAGTATCTTTTTTTGTTATTGTACCATCAAAATCAAAAAGAGCTAAATTCTTATTCATATATTCATCTTTTTAAATTTCCACTCAGGAATTAGTTTAATTATTAACATAATATATTTCCAAATCCATTTAGTATAAATAATATTTTTTCCATTTTGTTGGGCTCTAAAAATATCTTGTGCAACTTCATAAGGCTTAGCAGTAAGTTTTTTTGGTAAATCTAAATCTTTTGTCATTTTAGTATCTACAAAACCTGGTTTTACTGTAAGTACTTGTACATTAGATTCATTTAACCTATTTCTTAAACCTGATAAATATGTACTAAATGCGGCTTTTGCAGAACCATAAATATAATTACTTTTTCTTCCTCTATCCCCCGCAACAGAACTTATACCTATTATAAAACCATTTTTTCTTTTTTCAAAGTCATTTGCAACAATATTTAAAAAACTTACAATTCCTGTATAATTAGTATCTATAATCTTTTTAGCTTCTTTAAAATCTTTTTGTGCTAATTCTTGAGCACCTAAATAACCTATAGCACAAATTATTCCTAATGGTTTTTCTTTTAAAGATTCATATATTTGTTTATGAGTCTCATATTTTAGTATATCTAATTCTATTAATTCTACTTTTTTTTCAGTTCTAATATAAATATCTTTAGCAAAAGATTCTAAATCATTCACATTTCTTGCGGCTAAAAATAAATTATAGCCATTCTTAGAATATTCTCTTGCAATTGCTTTTGCTATATCACTTTTTGCGCCTAAAATTAATATATAGCTCATATATCTACCCTTTTTGATTGTAATGATTGAAACTTTTCATACATATTATTTTTTTTTCTAAATTCTCTGAATTTTTCAATATTAGGATAACCTTTTTCAAAAACCTTTTTTGATACTCTAACATCTTTTGTTAAATATATTCGTCCTCCATATTTTAAAACAATAGTATCTAAAATATCTAATAATTCAAATACTCCTTTTTCAATTTTAAAGTCAAGTGCTAAAGAATAACCCTCTAGTGGAAATGATAGCCAATTATCATTTGCTTTGCCATAAAGTTTTAATACTGCTAAAAAAGAACCTTTTCCTGAATTGGCTATTGTTTTTAAAATCTCTTTTAAACCTTTATAACTATTATTTTTAGGAAGAATAAACTGATACTGAGTAAAACCATTTTTACCATATATTCTATTCCAGTGATTAATTGCGTCTAATGGATAAAAAAAAGTATCTATATCAACTTTTTGGTTAGATATTTTATTTTTAACTTTATTGTAATATAACCAATTAAATGCTTTAACACTTAATTTATTAAGTGCAAATGTAGGAAAATTAAAAGGAATAGTTTTTGTCTTTTTTAATTTATAATTTAAATCTCCATCATCGCTAAAATCTCCAACCATTAGTAAAGATCTGCCAATGTTTTCTTCTTTTGCTAAACAATCAATCCAAGCTACTGAATATGGCATATTACTATATTTTTCAAAAGCTTCAAATGTCTCTTTCAGATTTTTAGTTTTAATTGTTGTTTGTTCAATATTTTTAGATTTAATTTTTTTAAGCTCTATTTTTGCATCTAATATTACTCCTGTAAGTCCTTGTCCTCCACAAGTAGCCTTCCAAAGTTCGGGTGTGCCTTCTTTTGTACATTTTACTATCTCTTTATTTGGTAGCATAATAGTAAATTCTTTTACACATTCTGAAAAGCAACCTTCTATATGATGATTTTTGCCATGAATATCAGATGCTATTGCACCACCTATAGTTATTTGTTTTGTCCCAGGTGTAACTTTTAAGAACCACCCTTTAGGAATGAAAAATTCTAAAATTTCACTAAGCAAAATACCAGATTCTACATATAAAATGCCATTTTTTTCATCAAAATCTAAAAAATAATCTTTATTTCTTGTATAAATAATATTTTTACTTAAAGCACTATCTCCATAACTTCTGCCATTGCCATAAGGAATAACCTCATTATTCTTTTCTATGATATCTTTTAATTGCTCATTTGAATCGAATTTAAAAACTTTACTTTTAATTTTTGGATATAATCCCCAACTTAATAGACTCACTTGATTATCCTTTTGTTATGAATACATATTTTTTATCTAAATAATATTTTACTATATAGCCAATACTTAACCCTAATATTGCACCAATATATTTAGCATTTTTATATGTAAATATATAGTAAAATAACATCTCTGTTCCCCAAAAGATAATTGTTGTAAAAATTCCCATAAAAGAGTATAGCATAAACTTTTTTGCATCATCTTTTTTATTTTGTGCTGAATGATAAAATATCCATTTTTTATCTAACATATATTTAACTATCAAACCTGCAAGTGTTCCCAAAAACATAGCTACATATAAAGCTCCCAAATCACTATAAAAATAGAAACTTATCCATTGAACAAGTAGGTTTACTAATGTTGATAATATTGCAAATATTATATATTTAATTGCTATCATTTTAATATAATATCCATATAAATGTAATAATCCAACCTAATAAAGTTATTTGTAAAAATCTATCTTTTAATACAATTTTTGTAGGACTTCCACTATTTTGTTCTACAAATGTTATTTGCAAATAGCGTAAAATACCTAAAATTACAAATAGTGCGGTTAAATATAAATATTGTGTATTAAAGTGTTCTTTAACTGTTTTTGAAGTTGTGTAAATTATATATGTTACAATTATTACAGAAGCCATTATACTCATAGAGACATCTAAAAATTGTGCATTATAACCATCTATAACTTTTCTCATTTTATGTCCAGTGTTTTCATATATTAAAACATCATCTCTTCTTTTAGCAAGTGCCATAAAAAGTGCCAAAAGATAAGTCATAATAATTATCCATAATGATAGATTAATATTAGTAACAATTGAGCCTATAAATAGTCTTAAAACAAATCCAATAGCTATAATAGTAATATCTACTATTGCAATCTGTTTTAAATATATACTATATGCAATATTTAAAATAACATATAAAAGTAAAACAAATAAAGCTTTTACAGAAAGTAACCACATAAGCAGTGTACCTATAGTAAAAAAGATAAAGATAAGTAAAAAAGCCTTTTTTTTAGTAATAACACCTGAAGCTAATGGTCTAAATTTTTTTTTAGGATGTTTTTTATCTTCTTCTATATCGAAATAATCATTTAAAATATAAATAGAACTTGCTACTAATGAAAAAGCAATAAAAGCAATAAAAGCATTTGTTAAAAGCTCAATATTATTAATTTTTAAAGCAAAAAATAGTGGTAAAAATATAAAAAGATTCTTTATATATTGATGAGGACGCATCAATTTTACATATGATGAAATATTCAATTACCCACTCCTTTTAAAGAATAAATTCTATCATAAAATTTATTAACTTAAAAAGCTTAAAAATCTTTTTCTTAAATTAGCAATATTTTTATTATCAGAATAAATTTTATCTTTTTTTACAAGCACAAAAATATAATCATCTAAGCTAGGTGGTGTTGGGATTTTTAACTCTCCGCTACTATTTGTAGTTATAGTTTTAGTTTCGCTCTTAAGGTGTGTATTTGGGGAGTAAAAGTAATACTCAAAACTGTATTTTTTATCTAAATTTACCAAACTATACCCCCTATCCCAAGGCGCTATTGGCTCATACAGATAGACTAAATAGATACTATTATTTATAGTTGCACAAATTGGAGATTTTGGGCTATTGCTATTTGGTCTTAAAATATCAGCGCCTTTTAGCTCCCACCACTCAAAATCTTCTAAAAACTCTTTTGATTTTGCAATATCTTTTGCACCTTTAAAATTGATTGCATCTAAATAGGCTATATCTCCCCAGCTAGCCCCACTTGGCGATGCACCAAATGGAGCATCTTTTTGGTTTACCTGCCAAATACCATTTGCCCCATATCCAAACCCTTTTGAGCCACCTAATATTGCGCTCCAAAAAGAGAGCCTTTGAACTGAGTCATGGTTATCTCGAAAGATACCTTCATAGTTTATCTCATCCATTATTGTTAGTTTTTTATTAGAGCATCTTTTTAAAAGCTCTTTTCCTTTGTTTATACTATCATAGCTATTATGGCTAGCTTGCAGTAGGTTAATATCAATTAAAGAGCTATCTGTAATCTCATCTAAAGAGCACTCAATTGGGTGCAATGTTACTAATCTATTATATGAATCTATCCTCTTTAGATATCTTAAAACCTCACTCCAGCCATCTTTTAGAATTTTTGTATCTTTTATTCTATTTTGGCTCAAATAATAGGGCATATTAGCCTCTCCTGCTCCAATATAAACAGATGCATACACACCCCACCTAGCAACTATATATCGCCAATGCTTTTTTATTTTATCTAAGCCCATTTTCTCTAAATAATATCCCCAAGCACCAACAATTGCAATATGAAAACCAAGACTATATAGATACTCAATTTTTCTTTCAGCCTCATTAAAAAAGTTATAATTTATATCTTTAAAATCATCTTGCCAAACATAACCTTTAGCATTTTCGCCTCTTTTATCGAAGCTATCCATATCAGGGAAAAGTCCAGCAACTAGCTGAATTGTATTAAATCCTTGCTCTAATCTAACATTTGCTAAATATTTGAAATCTTTAAAATCAAGCCTTCCACTTAAGCCCATCCACCAAGTATCACTTAACCAAAAAAATGGCTTGTTATCGCATATTAAGTATTTTTTATCTTTTGAGAGATGTAGCTCTTTAACCCTTGGCAATTTTTTAATAGTAATATATTTAGTTATATTATTTAAAGAGTTATCATTGCTAATTGTATTTAATTTATAATCTCCTAACTCTTTTGGAATAAATCTAACTGCCCACTCTTTATCTCCTTTGTAAAATGCAGGAGATGTGATAATCTTATTTGATGGAGAAGTTATCTTAACATCTAGCTCTACATCTAAAAAAGGATATTTAAAATCTTCATTTGAAAAAAAGCTAACTTCTATAAAATTTAAGCCCATTTGTCCCACCAAGCTTTATGCATTGATAGCTTTTTTGCCAAAGATAAAGGTATATTTTGATACTTTTTACCAAGCTTATAGCCCAAGAGCTTCATACCATTTCTTATAAAAAACTCTGGTATTTTATAATAAGCTCTCTTTTGTAGTAAAAAATTAAATTCAGACTTTACAAATCTTTTACCCTCTCCCTCAGCTTTGCCAAATTTATCTATTAACCAAGACTCTTTTGTATGAAACACTCCTGTATCAAAATAGCGCATAAAATCTTCTATTACTGTATAGTTATGAGAGTGATATACCTTAGCATCAGCACAATATGCTTTTTTATACCCTTTTAATAACATTCTAGCAACAATATGCATATCCTCTCCAACAATGGTTCCTTCTTTAAAGTAGTTTAGCTCCTCTAAAACCTCTTTTTTATAAGCACTAAAGCTATCAGAAAAAAAGGCACACTTTAGACCAAATCTATCTTTATCTTTTAACTCTTTTATATAAGATTTTTCAGGATAGTTAAAGTATCTTAAATGCTCTCCAAAAATTGAAGCATCATTTTTTGGAAGTTGTCTTCCATAAACTGCCCCCACATCTTTATTTTTAATTAAGATATTAGTTAATTTCTCAATTGCATCATTAGAAGCTGGTAAAGCATCTTGAGTTAAAAAAACTACAATATCCCCTGTAGCGCTAGTTGCCGCTTTTGTTCTTGTTGCGCCGTGATCAAACTCCTCTTTTTTTATTGTTATAATATTTTTTGTATATTTTTTTGCAATTTGTAGTGTATTATCAGTAGAGCTAGAATCTATAATAATTAATTCAAAATCAACTGTTTGGTTTTGTAAACTCTCTAACAGTCTAGGAAGGTAATTTTGAGCATTAAAGGTAGGAATAATTACAGATATGCTCACACTTACCTCCACTTTTTTAATGTAAGTATAGCATATTATAAAGGAAGTTTAGAAGTATAAACCTCAAATCCTTTAAAAGAGCCAGATAAAAGTGCATCGCCACCATCCTCTTCTAATTCATACTGAATATAAACTGATGATACCTCCCAATCTTGTGGGCTTAGCCCAAAATCTTCTCCATCAGCCTCAGGTGGTGGATTATCTCTTAACTCTTTTAATACTTTATATAAGTTATCATAAGTAATATTTACTCTATAAAAATCATTCCAGCTATCTATTTTTTCTCTAAAATGTATAGGCTCACTTGATATATAGGTAATCTCCTTAGATTTTGGTGACATTGTAGAAAAGATTGAGTTTTTATCAATTACGCTAGATATATGAACCATTTTTGTAGTAGGGTCCCATAAAGGCTTTTTTTTCTCATTTATCCATCCCTCACCCATACTATAAATACCTATAATATAGTTTATATATCTATTTTTTTTCTTATTTCTTAAAATTAAACCAAAATTGACTCCACCACCTAAATTTTCATCAAAATTTTTATAAATTGGCTGATTAAAATAAGCTTGAATTAATAAGTTACCGCTTTTATCACCTCTCCAAGGCTTTGTTTCATTTAAATCATTTGCCAATCTATAAATAAATGTTGCTTGAGGGCCACCATAATCAATATATTGTTTAGGTGCATCACCTAAGTTTAAAGTTACACCAGCTGATATTTTATTATCAACACAGCTAACACCAGCTACATTTGCATAATAGCTATCTAATGAAGCGGATGTTCCAATAAATAGTTTGCTATTTTTAAAATTAAGTCCAGTTAATTTAGAAAAATCAACTAAACTATTTTTATATTTATAGATTTGATTTACATATCTAATATCCCAATGAGGCTTATATACCTTTTTGTTAGGGTAAGTTAATAGATTTTTTGTATCTTTATATATATTTTTATATGCATCTTGGGCATTTTCATAATATATGTAACTAGCTTTATTATATCTACAGTTTGAACTAATTAAAACCTTTTTTTTGCTCTCATCTTTCTCAAACTCTATATTATCTATTACACTG
>CAZCOI010000119.1:0-9716 GCA_964500335.1 uncultured Nitratifractor sp. | reverse complement strand
CGCTCTTGTGAAGCGAAGCGGTTTATGCATAAGCATAAATCACTCTCTTTGAGAAAAAGGTAAAACTATTTGCCTTTTTTTAACGCGTCTCACCCCTTAAAATCGGGTCCGGTTGTAATGCAGTAGAGTCATCAGCTACAGTAATGAGCTACCGCGTCTCAATCCCCTTAAAATCGGGTCCGGTTGTAATAGCAAATATATCTAAAATAAGAATATAAATTTAAGAGACTTTTCTTAAAATAATCTTAAACAACAATAGTTTGTTAAATAACAAAAATTTATTACCATAAAATGATAATATTAATTTTTAACTTTTCTTAAGCGAAACTTAAATATGTAACACTTAAATATAGTATATTATATCAAAATTTAATTTTATAAAAGATTAATTCTTAATAATATTGTATCAAAAATAAGCTATATAAAGTTTTATCTTTAATTATTAAACTTAAGCGCTTAAAAGTTGTGGGCGGTTTAGTTTTATTACCATTTTATAATATTTTTTTGATATATTTGTATCACCTAAAGATTCATACAATCCTGCTAGGTTATTATATAAAGATACAAGTTTTTCTTTAGATGTTTTATCTGTTGCCTCTTTAAGTTTAGGAACAATTTTATTATATCTTTCTAAAAATGGCTCCCAAGCCGCATACATAAAGAATCTATCTATATAGTAATCTAACCATTCAAAGTGAACTAAAGGCTCATTATTTATTAAATTTAGATGATACCAAGCCTCTTCAATTGCTTCATCTACAAGTTTTGGTGTAGCTTTAACTATATTTGTATCGATTGATTGTAAAATATTTTCATAATAGCTAAACATAAATGTTAAATATTCAACAATATTATCTTTGCTTTGTCTTGATTTTATCTCTTCTTTTAAAATATCGTCAATTATATATCTACTATTATCTAAGCTCTTTACAAAAGGCATAGCAATTAGATTATCTATCATATGTCTATAAATTGTTATATTAAATTTTTTAGCAACTACTTCTATTAGCTCTTTTGTAAAGAATCTACTATGAGCCAATATATTTAACAATTTAACAAGCTCTTTATTTGTTGTATTTAAAAAATGCTCTAATATATCACTTTTTGATATTGGGAGTTTATCTGTTTTATTAATATAAGCAACCACCCCCAAAGATAACCAAAAAGGCTCGCCTTTTGAGCTTTGGGCTATTGCTTCTTGGAGTGATTTATCTTTAATTCCGCCAATTCTTAAATATCTTAAAGAGTCTTTTTTTATAAAAGGCTTCATAATATAGCTTTTTATCAAAGATGCCCAATTATGATTGCACTCTTTCCAATTTAAAGGCTCTTTAGATGTTATAATAAATAGTGCATCTTTCCCGATATATGTAATTAAATCTCTAATCCAAGCATCTTTTGAGCAAGGTGTATTTAAATTGTACTCTCCTAAAGTATCGCTATTTTCAAAAATAATTACACAATCTTTATATGAGTTTTCTTTTAGAATTCTATTTAAGTCGGCTACAAAGAATTGATATAGTTTATCTTCTATTCTTTTGGTATCTTCTTTTTTGATTCTTTCAAGCTCTTTTGAGATTTTATCTCCAAAAATTCCTTTTGCTATATCTAAAATATTTCTATTTTTTTTAGGTTTTATTAACTTTTTTATCTCATGAAAATATGGTAAATCGGTTGTGTACATTAATGGGCTATGTTCGTATCTTTTGTGCCACAAAATTGCATAAGCTTTCCAAAGCGCCATAAAGTTAAATCCATATCTATCTTCTAACACTTTAGCCATATGCATAATAGCACTGTGTGGTTTATGTAATAATCTATCGTTAAAATCGACTTTTAAATATACTATATTTTTATTATCTTTTAGATATTTGTTACTTAAATTATCTATAAAAGTACTTTTTCCGCTACCGCTTTGACCATAAATATTTAATACTCTATAAGTTGAGCGTACATCAAAAAGCTCTCTAAAAAGCCCCTCTGCTACTCTTCTATCGATATATGGTGTAGTTATATAGTTATTAATATTTTGTGACAAAGTTTATCCTCCTACACCTTTTTTAGTTATTATATCAAAAAATATATAAAAATGCAAAATGTTATAAAAACTAAAAATATTATGATTTTATGCTAACATTGCAAAATGGAAAAAGAAGTTATAGTAAATCATATTTTAAGTGCAACTTTAGATGGTTTAGATGCAAAGATTGTTAATGTTGAAGGCTCTTTAACAAAAGGTTTACCAAATTTTAGCGTAGTTGGGCTTGCAAGCAGTGATATTCAAGAGGCAAAAGAGAGAGCTAAAAATGCACTATTAGCACACAATTTTGAACTGCCACCTTTAAAAATTACAATAAATCTTTCACCTAGTGATATTAAAAAGAGTGGTACACATTTTGATTTAGCAATAGCACTAATGGTAGCACTTGGGGATAAAAAGATAGTTCATAACGATATATTTGTTTTTGGAGAGCTTGGGCTTGATGGTAAGGTAAAAAGCTCAAGTTTGCTATTTCCTTTGATTTTATCTTTAAAAGAACAAGGGTTCATAAAAAAAGCTATTGTTCCAAAAGATGCGTTAAGTTCTCTTAAATATATAGAAGATGTTGCTTTTTATGGAGTTGCTAATTTAAAAGAGGCTGTTGAGCTTTTATCTAAAGATAGATTAGAAGATGTTGCATTTAAAGAGTTTGAATACTCAAAAGATAGTATTGAGGTTAATAATAAAAGATACTACTATAATAGTGAATATTTTGAAGATTTCAAAGATATTAAAGGTCAAGAGATTGCTATTAGAGCCGCTTTAATAAGTGCTTCTGGAATGCATAATATGTTATTAAATGGTAATCCAGGAAGCGGAAAAAGCATGATTGCAAAGCGCCTTAGATATATTTTGCCCCCACTTAGCAAGGAGGAGATTTTAGCAATAGCAAAAGCTCAATTTTTATCAAATAAAATACCAGATTTTAAACCAATTCGCCCATTTAGAAGCCCTCATCATACTGCAACAAGTGCGGCTATTTTTGGAGGAGGTTCTCATATGGCAAAAATAGGTGAAGTGGCTCTTGCAAATAGAGGGATACTTTTTTTTGACGAACTGCCACACTTTAATCCAAAAGTTTTAGAGGCTCTTAGAGAGCCTTTGCAAGATAGGGTAGTTAATATTGCTAGAGTTAATTCAAAAGTTAGCTACAAAGCTAGTTTTTTATTTGTAGGGGCTATGAATCCTTGCCCATGCGGGAATTTGTTATCTAAAACAAAAGAGTGCAGATGTAGCGATTTAGAGATTAAAAGATACAAAAATAGATTATCAGACCCATTTTTAGATAGAATTGATATAAATGTGGTTATGCAAGAGGTTGATTTTAATAAAAAGGCATCTGCAAACTCTAAAGAGCTTCATAAAGAGGTAATAAAAGCTTTTGTTATGCAAAAACAAAGAGGGCAAGAGCGGTTAAATGGAGAGCTTTTAGAGAGTGAGATTGATAGATTTTGTATATTAGATGCTGAAGCTAAGAGTTTATTAAACCAAGCTATAAGCAGATTTGATTTATCTTATAGAGGAGTTGCTAGTATAAAAAAGGTTGCAAGAACAATTGCAGATTTAAATAGTAATAAAAATATTACAAAAAGTGACCTTTTAGAAGCACTCAGTTATAGAAAAAGGTAAATTATTTAAAATAGATAAGAAAACTCTTTCTATTTTTTAATATTTTTTAGTATAATAACTCTAAAGGAGTTATTTATGAAAAAAATATTAATGACAGTACTATTTGCTATATTAACAACTGTTCACATAAATGCAAAAGAGATGAACCCTAAAGCTATTTTAGAGACTTTACAAAGATTTTATGTAGAGTTTAAAGGCGGTGATGAGCTTATACAAAAAGCTGAAGGATATTTAGTATTTCCTGAGGTTTATAAAGCTGGATTAGTAGTTGGCGGAGCTTATGGAGAGGGGGCTTTTGTGCAAAAAGGCTCAATTATAAGCTATTATAAGATGTATGGGACATCAGTAGGTCTTCAGGCTGGAGTTAAAAGAAACTCTGTAATTGTTCTATTTATGACAAAAGAGGCTATGCATAGGTTTTTAAACAAAGATGAGTGGAAAGTTGGCATAGATGGGAATATATCTGTAATTAATTGGAGCAGAGGAAGCGATTTAAGCTCTTTAGATATAAAAAAAGATACTTTAGCTATTATTTTTAACAATCAAGGATTGATGGCTAATATTTCATTAGAGGGCACAGTTTTTCAGCGTTTAAGATAGTATGAAAAAGAGTATATTAATTGGTGCCGCTTTAATATTTTTGGTAATTGATTGTGCTTTACTAACTTATAAAATTTATAACAAAAAAGAGTACCCCCATAGAATTCATAAACCAAAAAAGCACTATAAATATAGTGTCTTTTTAACAAGCGATGATGGACCTCTTTTAGGTAGTAAAAATTTAGACCAAATTATTAGAGATTATGAGGTGCCTTTTACGCTATTTTTGGTTGGAAAGCCTTTAAATACTGGCTCTAGGTTGGAACCAAATTTTATTAGATATAAAAGCAATCCTTATGTTGTAATTGGAAATCATAGCTTTACGCATGCAAATTTTCACTATATTAGGTTTTATAACAATCCAAAAAATGTGGAGAAAGATTTTTTAAAAAATGAGAAATTTTTAAAAATAGACTCTAAATTAGCAAGATTGCCAGGAAGAAATGTATATTCTATTGGCTCTATTGCTAAAGGAGAGCCAAAAGCCCTAAAATCTGCAAAGCTTTTAACCAAAAATGATAATTATAAATTCTTTGGGTGGGATTATGAGCTAAGACATAATGGCAAAGGCGATATATTAGAAGATGCATTAACTCACTATAAACGAATTAAAGAGCTTCTTAAAAGTGGTAAAACTTTTAGAAAAGGGCAAATTATAATTTTAATGCATGATCAGATGTTTACATCTTTAAAGAGCCAAGAGGCTCTAGGAGAGTTGATTTTACTACTTCAAGATGATGAAGAGATAAAATTAAAAACGCTTGATAAATATAAAATTTAATCTATCTTTTTAATCTATAAACTTTACCATAAATTGAGTTATCAACCAATTCAAATAACTCTTTATCATAAATTCCTAATAAAAACATTTTAACATAGTTTGAATTAAGTGTTTTATTATCTACAACAACTCCCATTCCTATAGATTTTAAATATAAAAAGTTAATATTACTGCTCTTATCGTATCTATATGAGCTAAGAGCAGTTGAGCCATCTTTTTTATACTCGGCTACTATTAATCTATTTATATTGCTTTTTATATTTGTATCTCCATTTTTACTATTAAATTTTACGCCATTAGTTAAATAAAATACTCCATTTTTAATAGCTTTTATATATCCTGGATAAAATAGGAGATTTCTTAGTGGTTTGCCTGTTGTTAAATCTAGGTTTGCAAATTGCGCAATTACTTGAAAAATTCTAATACTTTTTGTTGGCATATATAGATATATATCTCTTGTTTTTGGAGGGAGTTTAAAATCTTTACTATCTAGCAAGGCTAAAAACTCATTAGGGTCTTTTTGGTCTTTTTGAGTATTTTTTAGAAGATAATTAATTATAGGTCTAAATGGATGACCTACATGGTATGCTCTTTTATCTTTTGAGAAAAATTTAAAACTATTTGGAATATCATCTTCTTTTGCACCATCTCTTATCCATTCTTTATAAGATGAAACAGCTTTTGCATAACTTTCTACAGATAATCTTGCTAAATTAACAGCTTGTATAGAAGAGTTTGAAAGAAGCATTGTTGCAATTACAAAATTATCATTTCTATGCTTACCGCCATCAATTAATGTATTTGTATTTGTATAGTACCATATTGGATATCCATAATCCCACCATGAAAGAGTATAATCTTTTGGATTTGATATCTTTTTAATATGGTCTAATTGAGATATTTCACTCTTTTTCAATACAGGAGTAATCATTTTGTTATATTGCCAAATGTGATTAATATTAAAATATAATAGTGCAATAGAGGCTAGTGCTAAAATAGAAACTGATAACTTTTTATCTTTTACAAACTCTTTTGATATATCATAAACTAAAAATGTAAAACTCAATATTAGTATAAATGAGCCATATATTGTAAATCTTAGCCCACCCCAATGAGAAAATATTCCAATACCAATTAATGGTAAAAATATAATAAACTCTTTATGTTTAAATAGCAGATATAAATAGCCAATTACAGCTATTATAAAGGCTATACTTGAGCCAACTGTTCTATTTGCTACACTATTTGTCTGACCATCAGCAAAAAATGGAATTCCATTAGCCTCTGCAATTGTTTGAAATACTCCAAAGAATTTTAAACCTTTACTTCCTTCTACACCTGTTTGGAGATACTCTATAACTTTTGAATATATTGTTCCAAAAATATCGCCCTGAAAAAATAAGAGTAAAAAAGCAACTATTGCAAAATAGATTAATACTCTTTTTTTAAACTCTTTTTGTTTTAAAAGATAATATAGTGCAAAAACTATAATAAACGATGTTAAAAAATTCCAAGGAGATGGCAAATAAGGTAGCGGGATAGCAGATACTATTACTAATATAATGCTCTTTAATGAATTTAAATCTAACTTTTTATCCCATAAAATATACATTGAGTAAAAAATAATTATTGCATAAGTTATCATTCTTCCAGATTCATAAAAGAATGGATAGATTAAAATTACAATAGAAGCAAAAAGAGCATCTTTTAAACTATTTGTATTTATGCTTTTTAATAAAAAATATACTATCCAAGTTAATATCATAATTGAAAACATATCTGTATCGTAATAGCCAAGCATAGTTCTATTATAGTAACTCCATGCAATTGATGCAATTAAAGCGCTAAATAGTCCCCAAACTGGCTCTTTATAAATATTTGCAATTAAAATTATTGGAATAGCTATTAAAGATGATATAATTGCAGGCAGATAAAATATAATTGTATCTAAAGAAAATGGTAATATCTTTACTAAAAGTGCAGTTACAAAAGTTAATCCTCTATCAAAAAGATTTGGAGTTAAAGGGTTATATTGATGCATTCCATAAAGAGCTTTTTGAACTCCACTTGCAAAATAGTAGCCATCATTTGTGTTAATTATATAGCTTCCATTCCAAAGATATTCTAAATTATCTCCTACTTGATAGATATATAAAAATCTTACTGCTATACTAAATATAAATGCAAAAATTATCATTAAATATAGCTTTTTATTAGTTATGCTTTTCATTTACTTCCTTTATAGTTTTTAAAATTATATTGGTTTTATGATATTATTTTGTTTAATTTTTATGCTCAAACTCTGGAACTATCTCTTTTAGTTTAGCAATCTTATCATCTTTTATTAATAGCTCATTAATATCACTAATTAATTTATCTATATCGTAATTAGTAGATTTTGCTATTAATATAGAATCATATTGAGTCTTTTTATCACTATCATTAATTAAAAGCTCTTCATAAAGCTTTTCTCCAGCTCTTAAACCTGTAAATTCTATTTTAATATTATCTTTTTTGCTAAGTTCAATCATCTTTTTAGCTAAATCTACAATTTTTACAGGCTCACCCATATCTAATATAAATAGCTCTTTATCTTTGCCAATTGCCGCCGCTTGCAAAACTAAAGAGCAAGCTTCTGGAATTAGCATAAAATATCTTGTAACCTCTGGGTGAGTTACAGTTATTGGACCTCCATTTTTGATTTGCTCTTTAAATTTAGGAATAACACTTCCGCTACTTCCTAAAACATTTCCAAATCTAACTGTAACTATTTTAGTTGAGTTTGATTTAACATTTTGGGCATATAGTTCACAAACTCTTTTTGTTGCACCCATTACATTTGTTGGGCGAACGGCTTTATCTGTTGAAATTAATACAACCTTTTTTACACCATATTTAATTGATAAATCTATAACATTTTTAGAACCAATTATATTATTCTCAATTGCAGATTGAATATTAGCCTCAACTAACGGCACATGCTTATATGCGGCTGTATGTAAAACAATATCTATCTTTTTACTTTTAAATATATCTTCTAAAAGCTCCTTATTTACTACATTTATCATTAAAGGCTCAATATTAAAACCATCTAGCTCCTGCTCAATTTTATATAGATTATATTCACTGCTATCTAATAATAAAAGCTTTTTTGCTCCATATTTAGCACATAATCTTGATAGCTCACTTCCTATACTTCCACCTGCGCCTGTAATTAATACAACTTTATTTTTAATAAACTCTTGAATTGTTTTTGTATCAATATCTTTTGGCTTTCTTGCAAGTAAATCTTCAACAGATATATCTTTAAAGTTACTGCTATCTTCTATACTTTTATATACTTTAATCTCATTAATATTTAGCTCTTTTAATTTATCATAAACCTCATTTATATCATACTCTTGAGAGATTATTGCACTCTCTAATCCATTAAAGTGCTCTTTTATGGTATTAAAATCAAAAACATTAACACCATTTATTCTAATTCCTTTATTTTTTTCATTTAAAATTGCAAAAGGTTTATACTTTTTTGTATCTTTGTATAGTTTTCGGATAATCTCATTTGCATCATCTAAATTAGCAACTATTAGGGTTGGTTTTCCAAAGGCATTTTTATCAACTCTCTCAAGTATATATCTTCTGCTTCCTCTAAAAGCCAAAAATAAAAATAGCGATATAAAAAATTCTATTGGCACAACAGCTCTTGGAAATCCACTAAAGATTGAACCTCTAAAAAGATAAACTAAAGATATAAAAGATATAGTTGAGATAATTAAAGCATAAATAACTCTTGTATGGTCTCTAAAACCAAAATGCCTCCATGATACATTATAAATTTTAAATATATAAAATAGAGCTACTCTAATTACAATTAGCGTTAAAAATGCTTTATAGATATCACTATAATATATTTTTGGAATCTCAAAATCAAATCTTAAAAGAAATGCAAAATATGTTGCAATTAATGTAAATATAATATCTCCAATTATATAAAAAATCTTTCTTTTAGAGTTTGTTGGCAATAAAACATCAGCGGCAAAAAATGTTTTAAAAATAATTTTTATATCTTCTAAGAAAGAGATATTTTTAATATATTTTAAATAAAGCTCAATCTTTTTAGGCAAAACCTCTTGCAAATAGCCTTTTTCTTTATCTTCAAATTTCTCCATTAGAGCCTCTTCGTCTCTAAAGACAATTGCGGCATTATCTGTAATTCCTGGTTTTACTTTTAATACCTCTTTATACTCGTCTTCTTTTGCCATTACATATTTTTTAACTTCAGGACGAGGCCCTACAAGGCTCATGTTTCCAATAAATACATTAAAAAGCTGTGGAAGTTCATCTATTTTTGTTCGTCTTAAAATTTTGCCTATTTTTGTAACTCTTGGGTCATCTCCACTAGTTACCAATGGACCTTTTTTATCGGCTCCTACAACCATAGTTCTAAATTTATATAAATTAAACTCTTTAAAATTTTGCCCTACTCTTTTTTGCACAAAAAATATAGGACCCTTCGACGATAACTTTATCCAAATAGCAACAATTATAAAAAGCGGCATTAAAATAATTAATCCAACACCACTTGCTAAAAAATCAAAAACTCTTTTTCCAAACTTTTTATACACCTACAACCTCTAAAACATTTTTAATAACATATTCTACCTC
>CAZCOI010000118.1:0-2911 GCA_964500335.1 uncultured Nitratifractor sp. | reverse complement strand
TACTTTCATTAAAGCACCCAAAATTGGTGTATTTGGCATAGATCTACCAATTGTATCTAAAGATATTTTAATAGCATCTACAACATATACTCTATCTTTTTTATCTTGAAGAGCTGGAATTTGAGAAATTAGCTCATCTTTGCTTAAGTGTGTAGTAATAATATACTTTGTAGTAGGTTTTTCGTTTTCTGTAATATTATCAGTATATGCAAGACCAGGGTCAATTACAAGAACATAATCTGGCTCCATATATGTCTCGTGTGTAATAATAGGGTTATCATCAATTCTATTATATGCGCGCATCGCTGCACCTCTTTTTGCTGAACCATACAGCGCATATGCTTGAACTTGCTTACCAGTAGTTGATACTACATCGCCAAGCCCTTTAGCGCCAGTAACAGCACCTTGGCCTGCACGAGAGTGCCATCTAATCTCTACCATTGTATCTCCTCTAAAAAATTTATTTAAGTCATTTTAGTAAATTGAACTTAAAGAGTGCTTGTTAATCAAATTTTATTATTTAAAATATTATTAACTGCTTCAAAAACACCACTCTGTATTACTTTACTACACTCTTTTAGCTCCTCTAATTGAGTATATTTAAACTCCACACCAACTCCGATAACTCCAGCATTGAGTGCGGCTTGCATATCCATACAAGTATCTCCTATCATATAAATATTGCTACAATTTGACACATTTAATCTATCTAATGCAAGAAATATTGGTTCTGGGTGAGGCTTATGATTTTTTACATCTTCACTACCTATAAGTGTAGAAAAATATTTCATAATTCCAAAATGTTCTAACAGTTCAACTGAATATTTACCTGTTTTTGTTGTAACCACTCCAAGCTTTGCGCCACTGCTATAAGCATTAATAATTGCCTCTTTTGCACCACTTAAAAGCTCAGTTTTTTGTGTATGAATCTTTCTATAATTTTCTTTATATTTTACAACATACTCTTTTGCTATCTTTTTATCAACCCCTAAATTTACAAACATATCAAATAGAGGGTGCCCTATTTGAGGTAAAATATCTTTTGATGGAGGAGCTTTTTCTCCAAAATATTCAAAACTTTTTTTAAAAGAATCTAATATTGCTTTTGTTGAATCAATTAATGTTCCATCTAAATCAAATAAAATTACTTTTTGCAAACAAACTCCTAATTATTATCAATTTTCCAATGTATAAAGTTATGTTCTATTCCTATAACTGAAGGCTCTATACCTTTAACTTTTTTACTTACAGCAGTAATTGAGTTTGGAATATATAAAAATATATATGGATTATCATTAGCAATTAACTTAAAAATTTTTTGATATGTCTTAGCAAACTCTTTTGGGTTTACTTGTGATGAAGCTTTATCAATTAATTTATCTACTTTACTATTATGATACCCAACAAAATTAAATCCGCCTTTTTTATCTCCATCACTATGCCATATACTATAGGCATCTGGTATTAATCCTAACCCCCAACCCAAAACTACAGCATCAAAATTTCTTGGAAATACCACAGTATTTAAAAAAGCCTGCCACTCCATAACTCTAATTTTTACCTTAACTCCAACTTTTAGTAGCTGTTGTTGAATAATCTCAACAGCTTTTACTCTTATATCATTATTAGAATTTGTTGTAATTGTAAAAGTAAGCGGATTATCTTTGCTAAAGCCTAGCTCTTTTAAAATCTCTTTTGCCTTTTTTGGGTTATATTGTAATGGTTTATAATCTTTTGGATATACAGAAGTTCCAGGCATAAATGGTCCATAACAAGGCTTACCATGCGAGAAAAAAAGCAAATCTATAAGCTCTTGTTTATTTATAGCAAGTGCAATTGCTTTTCTGATTTTTGGATTATTAAAAGGTTTTTTTCTTAAATTAAACCCTAAATAAGTATAGCCATTTGATGGTCTTTCATAAATATTAAATGAGCTTTTAAAATTGCTATCAATCTGTCTTGTAACTTGCAAAGGTGTTAAACTGCCAATATCTAGTTTTTTAGATTTTAACATTAAAAAATCTGTGGCACTATCACCAACATAATGATATATCATTTTATCTATATTTGGCTTACCTTCGAAATAATCTTTATTTGCAATAAGCTCTATTTTTTTATTAACTTCAAAAGCTTTTGTCATTTTATATGGTCCTGTTCCTATTGCAAATTTATTATATCTGCTTTGCATTGGATTTTTCTCTTTCTCCCAAATATGCTTTGGCAAAATACCCATCATCCAAATAGATAGCGCCTTAAAATATGGTTTTTTATAATTTACTTTAATTGTATAATCATCTATTAACTCAACACTTTTTACCTCCTTAAAATCGCTACTATATGGGGTTGTAATTTTTTTTGAGTTTAATAGATTATAAGTAAATAAAACATCTTTTGCACTAAATTTAGCTCCATCATGCCATAATACATTTTTTCTTAAATAAAAAATTAAAGTAGTATTATTTTCAAACTTCCAACTCTTTGCTAAATCGCTAACAATATTTGCATTTTTATTAAACTTTACTAATCCGTTAAATATCCACCCTGCAATCTCTCCACTTGCGCTATCGGTAGCTAATAGCGGATTAACCCTATTTGGAGATGAGCTAATTGAGCGATGAAACTCGGAAGCATCAATAAAAGCAACTATAATAAAAAAATAAATAATAATCTTTAACATAAGTAATCCTTATAATTAACATTTGTTCAAAACTTATAATAGTAACTAAAAGTAGCAAATATATTATAAATGTTAAATTCAATTTTATTATTAATTATACTCATATTAGTTTAATAAAACTTATAATACAATCTTTAATATATAAATTTTATAAAGGAGTAACATGGCAAGATTAGTTGTATTAGGTGGTGGTGTTGCAGGTCACACAACCGCTACATTTGCTAAAAAATGGCT
>CAZCOI010000117.1:0-9963 GCA_964500335.1 uncultured Nitratifractor sp. | reverse complement strand
TTAATTTATTGATTTTTTCTTTCTCTTTGCTACTTATTCCTTGCTGAAACCACTTAATTGCATCTTTGCAACCAACTCCAAGCAAACTGCAAACAAAATTTAAATTTGCAACGATTGTCTGTTTTAAAGCTTTATTTTTTGATTCTTTATCAAGTTTTTCGTTTGCTTGGTTAATAAATTCATCAACAATCGCAAAAGCTTTAGAGCTATTTAAATCGTCACACATTGCGCTTAAGAGACTCTTCTTAAAATCTTTCTCTATTTGCCCCTCTTTTATGCCATAAACTCTTTTTTTAAGGCGATATATCTTATCGAGTCGCTTTTTGGAATTTAGTAAATCCTCTTCGTTAAAGTTAAAATCGTTTCTGTAATTTATGCTAATTAAATAGTATCTTAAAAGCTCGCCGTCATAAATTTTTAGCGCATCTTTTAAAAAGAAGCTGTTGCCTAAAGATTTGCTCATTTTTTCGCCGTCAATTTGCACAAAACCGTTATGCATCCAATATTTTGCAATCTCTTTATTTAGAGCGCATCTTGTTTGCGCTGCTTCGTTTTCGTGATGCGGAAACAGTAAATCGGCACCCCCGCAGTGAATATCTATGCAATAGTTACTGTTTCCTTTAAAATGTTTATTAATCATAGCCGAACACTCAATATGCCACCCCGGGCGCCCCTTTGGCAGTGATGTATCAAAACATACATCGTTTTCATCTTTACAAGCTTTCCAAAGTGCGAAATCTTTAGGATTTTTTTTACCCTCAACACTCTCTACTCTACTTACATTTTGGCTCTCATCAGTAACCATATGCGAAATATTGCCGTAATTTTCATCTTTTGAAGTATCAAAATATATATCGCCATTTTTAAGCTTATATGCAACACCTTTATCTAAAAGTCTCTTTATTAAATCTTCCATCGCTTCAAGACTTGTTGTAGCCTTTGGCTCAATATCGGCTCTTAAAACGCCAAGAGCATCCATATCTTTTAGATAGCTATTTATATAATATGTAGTTATCTCTTGCAAACTTTTATTGCTCTCTTGCATCTTTTTAATAATTTTATCGTCAATATCGGTAAAATTTTTTGCTAAAGTTACTTTATATCCGAGCGCTTTTAGCGTTCTTTTTAATAAATCGAAACTCAAAGCGCTTCTTGCATGTCCTAAATGCGCATCGTCATAAACTGTTGGACCGCATACATAAATTGAAACTTCACCCTCATTTATGGGGCTAAATTTAACTTTTTGTTTTTTTACGCTATCAAATAATTTAAATTCCATGAATATTTACCTACAATATATTAAATTTGTAAAATTATATCTAAAAGCTCTTTAGAGCAATTAAATATAGTCTATTTACAATATCATCATCTAGCCAAATTGTTGAATTATATTTAAACAGATACTCTAAATACTCTTTTTTTATCGGTTCTAAGTTGGCACAACTACTATGTGCTGGCATAAAATTATCAATTAAAGTAATATGCTCATTTAAAAGACCATTACATATAGCACATCTATTTAGTGGTTGCAATCTTCCTTCAAAATTTAAAAGTTTAGTTATAGTCTCTATAATTAACCGCTTAGGAGACTGTTTATCCCACTTTTGAGCACAATCTAACAAACTTTTAAAGTAAATTGAGTCTAATTCTTTAACATCTTTAAAGTGTGGCTCAAAAATTGAGATAAATTTATGCCAAATAAATAGTTTTTCTCTATTATATAGCCAACTAAATCCATTATGCGAGACTCTTCTAACTCGCGGTAAAAAGTTTCCATTCTCTTCTATTTCAAAGTCAATTAAATATCCAAATTGCAAAATAGAGTGTCTTGCACCATAAAAACGGTAGTATTTATCTACTCTATGCTCACTAAGTATAGTTAATATAATATCTTCGCCTTTAGCTTGCTGATGTTTTAAAATGAAACCTTTTATAGCATATTTCCTTATTTTGTGATACAATATTTTACAAAAAAAGGCTTAGAAAGGCTTATTAAAATGAAAAAGGCGTTTTTAAAAGATACTCTACAAGCTAATAAAGAGATATATTTTGCAATAAAACAAGGTATTAAAGATGAGTGGCAAAAAGAGTATGATGTAGGTGCTGGAGGAGATGTCTCTACTGGTTTAGACCTCTTTGCTGAATCTATTTTTATTAAATATCTATCAAAATATGGCAAAATAGAATCTGAAGAGGCTGGAGAGATAGGAGAAGGAGAATATACTATAATAATAGACCCTCTTGATGGTAGTTCAAATGCATTCTCTAATTTTCCTTACTTTGGAAGTTCTGTAGCTTTAGTAGATTCAAATGGCAGATTAAAGGTTGCAGTAGTTTGTAATTTAGCAAATGGAGATATTTTTTATAGGTTTGAAGGTAAAAAACTTAAATTTGGAAATTTAGAAAACCCAGTATTTAACAATGAAAGACCTCTTAAAAAAAGTAAAGTGGGAATTTTTGAAAGATCTTATAGTTTTATTAATATTGGTGTTGAGTTAGTTAATGCAAGTTTAAAATATAGAGCTCCTGGAGCCACTGCTCTATCTTTAGCATATGCACATAGAGTCGATTTTGTATTATATATGGGTGATATTAGAATTTATGATTTTGCGGCTGGATTAGGTCTTTGTGATGATTTACAAGTTTCTATTAGTAAAGATTATGTTATAGTTTCAAAAGATAAAGATTTAGTAACAAAAATTGAAAATATAATTACAAAGGCAAGAAAGGTAGCATAGATGAATTTAGCTAGTATTTTTGGTTTTAAAAAACAAGCAGATAAAAGTGAGGCTCCAAGTCATTGGATTAAGTGTCCAAAATGTCAAGCTTTAATGTATTATAAAGAGGTAAATAGTCTAAATAGTGTTTGTCCTAAGTGTCGTCATCACTTTAGAATAGATGCTAAAAAAAGAATTGAACTTTTAGCAGACGAAGGTAGTTTTGAAGAGAAAGATGCAAATTTAGAACCAAATGACCCATTAAAATTTGTTGATAAAAAGAGTTATAAAAAAAGAGTAGAAGAGGGGAAAGCAAAAACAGGAGGAAAAGTCTCTTCTGTAATTAGCGGAAGTTGCACAATAGATTCAATACCAACTGAATTAGTAGTTTTTGATTTTGCTTTTATGGGTGGAAGTTTAGGCTCTGTAGAGGGTGAGAAAATTGTAAGAGCAGTAAATAGAGCTATTGAAAAAAGATGTGGTTTAATAATTGTAAGTGCTAGTGGTGGTGCAAGAATGCAAGAGAGTACTTACTCTTTAATGCAAATGAGCAAAACATCAGCCGCATTAAAAAAATTATCTAATGAAAAATTACCATTTATCTCTATTTTAACAGACCCAACAATGGGCGGAGTAAGTGCCTCTTTTGCAATGCTTGGTGATATTATTATAGCTGAACCAAATTCACTAATTGGATTTGCGGGGCAAAGAGTAATTAAACAAACAATTGGTGCAGATTTACCAGAAGGATTTCAGCGAGCAGAGTTTTTATTAGAGCATGGACTTATAGATATGATAGTAGATAGAAACGATATGAAAGATAGTGTATCAAAACTATTAAAGCTATTTTTAAAGGATGACTAATAGCAAAAATATATGCATTAATTGATAAAGAGCTATTAACATTAAAAAATATTAATTTAAGAGATTATATCTCTTTTTTAAACTCTTTAGATATAAAAATAGCTCAATATAGAAACAAAAATGGCTCAATTAATGATGCTATACACGATTTAAAGATAATAAATAGAGACTTCTTAGGAAAAGTGATAATTAATGACTATATAGAGCTTATAGATTTAGCAGATGGATTACATTTAGGACAAGAGGATTTGCTAAATATTAATAAATATCAAGATATCGCAATAAAGATTATTAGAGATAAAATAAAAGATAAAATTTTAGGTATATCAACTCATAATCTTGATGAAATCTTAAAATCAAATACTCTAAATATAGATTATATTGGTTTAGGAGCATATAGAGATACATCTACAAAAAAAGATGCTAAAACATCTGGAAAAAAGCTATTAGATATTGCAAAAAACTCTACTCATAAAGTGGCACTAATTGGTGGTGTAAGATTAGAAGATAACTTTGATAGCTATCCTCAAATCTATTATAAAGTAATTGGCTCAAATTTAACTGATAAATTCTTAAAAAGTTAATCTAAAATTGCATCTATATGACTAACATAAGCTGTATTTAAAACCCTAACGCCTTTTGCTATTCCATCATTACCAACTGCAAAAATTATCTCTCCATTTTTACTTTTCATAATTTTTCTATGTGTTATTATATGAAATATCCAAACATCTTTAACACCAATACTTTTTGCCTCTTTTCTTTGAATATCTAAAGTTGGTATTTTTATAGTTAAATATCCTCCTGTTTTTTCCATGCCAGCAGTTTGTACTCTATAAACTCCAGGAGCTTTATCTTTTAATTTAACTACAATATTATGATAAACACTAAATAAATCATTATATGTGAAAAACTCTAATGCTCTTGTTTTATCTTCTACTACTTTATTATCTTTCCATTTTTTTCTATGCTTTGTAATTATTTTATTTTTATAATCAAAACTATATTCTAAAATACCTTTTTTATTTTTATAACTATATTTTTGCATAAAATATTTTGCTTTATATATATTATTTACAACTTTCCCATTTGCATGATATTTCTCAACTCTATTTCCAGACAATGTTTTTGCAAAACCAAAAGTTCTCATACTTGCATCTATTGTATAGTTACTACCACTATTGTAATTTACATTTACTTCTCCAATAGTTCCAAATAATGGAGCTTTTATTTTATAATGCAAATTTTGAGCAACTATAGCAGAAGTTGTAAGTAGTGCAGTTAATAGTAATTTCATAATCTTATACCTTTTTTTTGATGACATTATATCACTTTTTAGTGAAGTATTTGTGCATAGATAACTTTTGATAAAATTTTGGTATAATTTCAAAACTTTTAAAAATGGATAAATTATATGAAAAAAGTTGCAATAATTGGCAAACCAAATGTAGGAAAGAGTTCTCTATTTAATAGATTAGCAAAGAAAAGAGATGCAATTACTTCTGATATTAGTGGAACTACAAGAGATATTAAAAAAAGAATTATTTCAATTTTAGAAGATAGAGAATTTGAACTTTTAGACACAGGAGGAATTGATTATACAGATGAACTATTTAGCAAAGTGGGAGATAAAGCTTTAGAAACTGCAAAAAACTCTGATATTATTTTATATATGGTAGATGGTAAAAAATTACCAGATGATGAAGATAAAAAGCTATTTTGGGAGCTTCAAACATTAAACAAGCCAATAGCTTTAATTGTAAATAAAATAGATAACGAAAAAGAGTTACAAGAGAAATTTTGGGAATTTAGTGAATTTGGTGCTAGTGATATATTTGGAATATCTGTTAGCCACAATAGAGGATTAAACCCTTTCTATAAATGGTTAGAGAGCCATATTCCTCCAAATCTAAATAATTATATATTAAAAAATGATGATGATTTGCCTTTAGAACTACTTTTAGATGAAAATTTTGAAGATGAAGAAGAGAAAAATATAAATGTTGCAATAATAGGTAGAGTAAATACAGGAAAAAGTTCACTATTAAATGCTCTTTTAAAAGAAGAAAGAACAATAGTAAGCGATATAGCAGGAACTACAATAGACCCAATTGATGAATCTATTATTTATAATGACTATAATATTACTTTTATTGATACAGCGGGTATTAGAAGAAGAAGTAAAATTTTAGGTATTGAAAAATATGCTTTAAATAGAACTGAACAGATGTTAAAAAATGCTGATATTGCAATACTGCTTATCGATGCTACAACAGGAGTAACAGAGTTAGACGAAAGAATAGCAGGATTAATAGATAAATATAAATTAGGTTCATTAATTGTAATTAATAAGTGGGATATTAGAGGAGAAAAAGAGTATAAAGAAGCAATAGAAGAGATAAGAGATGAATTAAAATTTTTACATTATGCTCCTATTTTAACTATTTCAGCAAAAACATCTCTTAGAGTTCATAGAATTTTAGATGAAATAATTAAAATTTATAAAGCATATTCGCAAAGAATCCCAACATCAAAACTTAACCAAGCAATTAAATTAGCTATTGCCAAACATCATATACCAAGTCATCATGGACAAATTGTAAAAATTAAATATGCTACTCAATTTGCTACAAAACACCCAAGAATTGCGCTTATTGTAAATAAGCCACATCTGCTTCATTTTAGCTATCAAAGATATTTAACAAATTTCTTAAGAGAGCAGTTTGATTTTACAGGAACACCAATAGAGTTAATTCCAAGAAAAAGTAGTGATAGACATGATAATATAGAGGAGTAAAAATGAGAATACTTACAGGAATTCAGCCTTCAGGAAAATTGCATATAGGAAACTATTTTGGCGCTATTAAAAAGATGATAGAACTTCAAAAAGATAGTAATAATGAACTTTTTGCATTTATTGCAAACTATCATGCATTAAGTGGAGGGGCAAATTTAAAAGAGTTAAAAGATAATACTATTGAAGTTGCTATTGATTATTTAAGTTTAGGTATAGATCCAAACAAAACAATCTTTTGGACGCAAAGTCAAGTAAAAGAGGTATTAGAGCTATATTGGATTCTATCTAAATATACACCTGTTGGTCTATTAGAAAGAGCTCATAGCTATAAAGATAAAACTGCAAAAGGCATAGCACCAAATCATGCACTTTTTAGTTATCCTGTTTTAATGGCGGCTGACATCTTATTATACGATGCAAAAAAGGTACCAGTTGGAAAAGATCAAATCCAGCATCTTGAAATGACAAGAGATATTGCAATAAAATTTAATAATGAACATGGAGAGATTTTTACAATACCAGAAGCTTTAGTAGAAGAGAGTGTTGCAACCGTTCCAGGAATAGATGGTGCTAAAATGAGTAAAAGCTATAAAAATACTATCGAAATTTTTTATGATACTCAAAAACAACTACAAAAAAGATGTAATAAAATTATAACAGACTCTACCCCTTTAGGAGAGCCTTTAGAGTGGGAAGGCAATAATGTATTTGCAATTTTGACACTATTTAGCTCTAAGGATGAAATAGAAAAACTAAAAGATGACTATAAAAGTGGTAATTTTGGGCATGGGCACTTTAAAAAGCTTTTAACTCAAAAAATTTGGGATTATTTTGAAGAGGCTAAAGAAAAAAGAGAGCATTATCTTAATAATATTGATGAAGTAAAAGATATTTTAAATCATGGTGCAAAAAAAGCAAGAGAGATTGCTTCTAAAAAAATGGAAATAGTAAGAGATGCAGTTGGTATTTTATAAGATACCAATTGTGTAAAAAAGTTTACTATATACAAAAAATTATAAATTTAACTGCTTAAATTTTAATATATAATTTCTTTTTTTATATAATCAGCTATACCAAAACTTAAGGAGAGTATATGGAAAAAGAGATTTTAGAGGCATTTGAAAAGTGGAATGATACTTTACAAACAAAAGACCCAAAAAAAGTTGCTCAAATGTATGATGAAAAAGAGGGCATTTTATTACCAACAGTTTCGCCAAAAGTTAGACACAATCGCGAAGAGATAGCTGACTATTTTGAACACTTTTTAGCTAAAAATCCGGTAGGTAGAATTACAGAATCAAATATTAGAATTTATGGAGATATTGCTATAAACTCTGGACTTTATACATTCGAACTTGATGATGGTGAGGGTGGTAGAGTAGATGTTCCAGCAAGATTTACATTTGTTTATAAAAAAGATGGTGACAACTGGATGATTTTAGAGCATCACTCTTCAGTATTACCATAAATTTAATAAATTTACTACCTTTTTAGGTAGTATATATTAAAGGAGCTTTTAAATGGAAAACTATATTCCTTTAAAAGAGTATGCAATTAAAAATAAAATAAGTATTTTTAATACAATTAAGCTTGTAAAAGCAAATAAAGTAGAGTATATTACTAAAACAATTGATAATAAAGAACAAATTTTTATTAAAGAAGATTCAAAAGTATTATCTAAAAAGACAAAACCAAAACCAACTTTAGAAGAACTTTACAAAGAGATAGCTAACCTAAAAAAGCGTATAAAAGAGTTAGAAGATAAAGTAAATGGCTCTTAAATGAAATAACTTAAAACTACTTTAACTAAACTGTTGGCATAATTTCTTTTTAAATATATAAAACAAGGAATAATATGAGATATATAAAAACTTTAGCAATCGCTACATCTATTATTACAGCTCAAAATATAGATTTAGGAACAATTGTAGTAAGCGCTACTAAAAGTGAGCAAAAATTAAGTGATGTTACATCTAATGTAGTAGTAATTACAAAAGAAGAGTTAGAGGCAAAACATATTACAACAGTTGCACAAGCTTTAAAAGAGGCACAAGGTGTAATTGTTTCTCAAAGCGGCGGACTTGGGCAACAAACTTCTATTTTTTTAAGAGGTTTTGATAGCGATAGCACTTTAGTTTTAGTTGATGGAGTAAAAGTTAATAATCCTACAACTATTGGAGGTCAAGCAGAACTAGCACACTTAATTTTAAGCGATATTGAAAGAATAGAGATAATTAAAGGAGCACAAAGCGGAATATATGGTGCAAATGCAGTTGCTGGAGTTATAAATATTATTACAAAAAAGCCCGCTAAAGATGCTCAAATAAGCACTAAAATTGAGTATGGCTCATATAATACAAAATTAGCTCAACTATCTTTTGCTAAAAAGTTTGATAAATTATCTGTATATCTTGGCGGAAGTTATTTAGATAGCAACAGTTTTAGTGCCAAAGCAAATTTAGATGACGATTTGGATAAATTAGAAGATGACGGCTATAACAATAAAACTTATAATGCAAAAATAACTTATGATTTTACAGATAGTGATAAGTTAGAGCTAAAATATACCAAAATAGATGCTGATGTTGATTATGATTTATTTTCACCTAATGATAGCGGTTACAATTTAACTCAAGATGATTCAATTTTTTATACGGCATATACGCATAAATATTCAAATGACAGCTACTCAAAAATCTATTATTCTCAAGCAAAATTTTTAAAAAAAGACCCTTTGGGATGGATAAAAAGATTTGATGGCAAAAATAAAGAGTATGGTATAGATAATAAAATAACTTTCCAAAATTACAATTTATTATTTGGTATTTCTAAACAAGAATCAAAAGATATCGAAAATAAAAATAGTTTAAAATCAACAGGTATATATATAACAAGTAATTTAAAAATAGACAATACAACTCTTAGTGCAACTTTAAGAAGAGACTTTTATGATGAATTTAAAGATAAAACTACTGGTAAAATAGGCATAAAACACTCATTTGAAAATGGATTAACAGTTAGTTCAAACTATGGAACAGCTTATAGAGTTCCTTCCCTATTTGAATATAGTCTAAATTCTGCTCTAAAACCAGAAAGTGTTAAAAGCTTTGATATCGGTTTTGAATATAAAAACTTTACCTTTACATATTTTTATAATAAAATCGATGATGAAATCTTATATTCAACTGAACTTTGGAGCTATTATAATAGTAATAAAAATTCCACAATTAAAGGTTATGAAATTGGCTACAAAGGCTCTATAACAAATGAACTATTATATAGTTTAGATTATACAAGATATAACGCAAAAGATGAAAATGGCTATCAATTAGCAAAAAGACCAAAATATGTTGCTAATTTTAATTTAGATTACTATGGATTACCAAAAACACATATTAATTTTAATGCTCAATATATAGGTAAGAGGGTAGAGTATGATTATGGTACACATAATATAAAAGCAAACACTGGTAATGTTTTAATTGCAAACTTATCAGTTGATTATCAAATAAATAACAATATAAATGCATATCTTAAAATAAATAATATAACCGATAAAAAATATCAAAATGTATCAGGTTACGC
>CAZCOI010000116.1:0-18671 GCA_964500335.1 uncultured Nitratifractor sp. | reverse complement strand
TATGAAGTACTCTCCATTGGTCATTGTTATAGTTTATAATTGGTAGTATTAAAGGTACTAATATGCTACTAAATATCAATAATTTTATATACAATTTTTTACTCATTTATATTACCTTAAAAATTAAAATATAAAAATTCTGAACCTTTTTGAATACTTATAATTAAAAAAGATACTCCCAATAAAAAAGATGAATAAATAAGCCAAAGGATTGGAATTTTTTTCATTTTTGCAAACTTTTTGGATAACTCTATACTATTATTTGTAAATAATACTATAATAAATGCAAAAATTATTAACTCTATAGAAAAAATTGTTATAAAGTGTTCTTTCTTGCTACTATAAAATCCGAAAAATTGCCCAATTTTATAGGTAGAATCAAATAGACTATTCCATTTTATTGACAAAGTATATTCATTAATTTTAAACATACCTTTAATTATTTTTTTTACATCAGTAAAATTTTCTGCTCTAAAAAATATCCAAGTTATATTTAAAAAATTAAAAGTGATAAACCAAGCAATAATTTTAGGTATAGTTATGCCAATTTGTTTCCATATATGATAAATAATAAGTCCAATACCGTGCAATATACCCCAAATAATAAATGTCCATCCAGCACCATGCCAAATGCCGCCTAATAAAAAAGTAATAAATATATTAAGATAAGTACGAATTTTACCCTTACGATTTCCTCCTAAAGGAATATAAATATAATCTTTTAAAAAGCGAGAAAGAGTAATATGCCATCTCCTCCAAAAATCTTGTATATTTATTGCTTTATATGGTGAGTAAAAATTTATTGGCAATTTTATATTAAACAAAAATGCTGTTCCAATTGCCATATCGGTATAGCCACTAAAATCAAAATATATTTGGAATGTATAACTTAAAGATGTACACCAAGCTTCTAGCATATTTAAGTTTTTTGCAACATCAAATCCATAAGTTGCCCATTGCGAAAATGTATCAGCAATAACAACTTTTTTAAAAAGACCTATAGAAAATATAAATAAACCTAAAGCTATATTATTATAGTTTCTAACTTTATTTTTTATATTTGCAAATTGAGGCATCATTTCGCTATGATGAACTATTGGACCAGCAATTAATTGAGGGAAAAAAGTTACAAAAAGTGCATAATTTAAAAAATCATACTCTTTAGTCTCATTTTTATAACTATCTACTAAATAAGCAATCTGTTGAAAAGTAAAAAAGCTAATAGCTAATGGTAGTGCTAAATGAAGCATAGATATATTACTATTAAAAATATTATTTATATTCTTTATAAAAAAATCCATATATTTAAAATATCCAAGCAACGAAAGATTAAAAATAATACCAATACTTAAAAGTTTTTTTGATGATATAAATCTATTTTTATATTTATTAGAAAGTTCTCTACCAATAGTATAATTAAAAAGCATTGATATTAATATTAATGGTAAATATTTAATATTCCACCATGAATAAAAAAATAAGGATGAAAAAACTAAAAAAATTTTACTAGCTTTTATTAGTCGTTTTTTATTAAGATAGAAATATATAAAAAAAGTAATTGGTAAAAAGGCAAAAATATAAACTACTGAGTTAAAAAGCATAATTTTTCCTAGTTTTTAGTTTTATTTGTAATATTAACTTATTTGAAATTAGATTTCAATCTTTTTAATTCTAAATAAGCTCATTAGCTACCTTTTTGTAAATTTGCTATTTATTTTATAAAAAGCAAATTTATATATTTTATTTAATCATCATATTCGGAAGTAAAATCTATAAATAAAAATTTTATTTTATTATTATTTATAAGTTGTTGTATATCGTTTAATTTAGTATTTAGTTTGCTATTTGCAAGTTTAAAATAGTGTTCAATAATTATATTATTAAATTTATCTTTATATTCTTTATAAGATTTAAAATTAACTATATAATAGTCTAATATATTATTATTTATATATATTTTTTCAGAATCTTTGCTATTTATTAATGCAACTTTCCATCCTTTGTTTTTAAATTCTTTTAGTAAGTTTGGTTTATCTGATAAAAGAGTTGTTTTTTGTTTTATATTAAGTTTGTTATTAATTGTTTCAACTCTTGCAAGGATATCTTTTATATTTGATGGTTCTAAATTAGTAAAGTTTAAGAATAGATTTTCTATTTCATCAATTTTAAAAAAGCTTAATAGATTTAATATATTACCTTTTGTATCATATTTTTTTGTACCAACTTGAAACTCTTTTTTTGATGCAATATATTTAAGGTTTAGTTTAAATGAGCGATAGCCTAGCCTCCAAGCATCATTTAGTTTACCAACAGTATCTGTATCGCTAATTACAATCTTGTTAGTTAAATTGTTATCTTTTAAAAGTTTCGTATTGTACTTTTGCCAATAATAGTAATTGTTAGGTGCAGTATATTTAAGTCTGCCATGCAGTGTGAGTGCATCTTTTGGGTCGATATTGTATTTGGTAGAACTTAAGTCATATTTTGCATTATAATGATTAGTTTTAATATGAGCTAGTCCTATAATTGTATCATAAATCATATCACTAGAAAAAAGTTTATCTTTATGTGATATAAAAGTTTTATAAGTTTTTGGATAACGCTTAATATATTCAGGACTTAACCACGCTGTAAAAGGTATTTGCACCATTGCATAGGTAAAAGATTCTAATCTTGATGTGTGTCCATGATGTCTAGAGATAGCTTCACCATGGTCAGAAAAATAAAGAAATGCAGATACTCCCCCATGTTCTTTTACAACATCAAGTAAACTACTTATTACATAATCATTATAATAAACACTATTATCATAATTAGTATAATCTTCTAAGATATATGCTCTATTTGTTCCTAATATAAAAGGCTCTGTTTTTTTATATTTTGAGTATTTTTCTGGATATCTATCACCATATCTAAAGTGGTTACCATAAATGTGAATAATTAAAAGTAGATTTCTATTTTTATTATTTGATATTCTTTTTCTTAACTCTTCAATTGTATTTTCATCATAAGGAGATGAGAGTCCAGTCTCAACTTTAACACTATTAGTTAAATCAAAAACATGTTTAGAAGATTGTGCAATTACTGAAACTATTGTATTAGATTCGTTTAGTATGGGTTGAGCGGCAATCCATGTAGTATCAAAATTAGCTTTATTAAATATATCAATAAATGAGAGTGACTCTAAATAGTTCTTTTTATTATATTGGTTTGCTTCAGTAAGTGCAAAAGAGAGGCTTCGCATTGTATTTCCAGCATTTGAGTATGTATTATTAAAAACTTGGAGTCCATATTTTTTTACTTGCATTGACTGTCTTGGTGTAGTATTGCGAAAATGATTATATATTCCCATATTATATTTATTTAATGACTCTCCTATAACAACTACATAGATTTCACCTTTTTCTTTTTTTGTTGCACTAAATTTAATTTTTGATGCTTTGCGCTTATTTTGAAATGAGATTAAACGCTCTATTTGATTGTGATAATCTATAAAAGTATTATAGACGAAACTTGGTGTTCTTGCTTTTGTAAAATATGATGTAATAAAACCAATCAAAAGAAGGAGTATAAGCATAAGTAGTGAACGCTCTATTGTTTTACGCTCTTTATCTTCTTGACGCCAAAATAGATATCCTATAAGTAAAAAGATAAATAGTAATCCAAAAAGATAATATGTTGGTACAAAAGATTCTATAAATTCTATTGCTTCATTAATATTTGTTTGATAAATGGCAAAAAGTATATTCCAATCAATTGGTTTATTAAAAATTGCAAAAAATACTATAAAAGATATTGGAAAAATATAGATAGCTATTGTTAAAATTAAACTTAATATAGTAGCAATTCTAAATTTCTTAAATATTTTTAATTCTTGATAAAATAATATCAATATAAATGCATATAAGAAAAAGAAGGCTGTATAAATACATATATCTAAATAACTTAAAGGTCCATAGCTTATTTTTTCTGCTATAAGAGTGAGTAAAAACCCAAAATAACTACTAAATGCAATGTATATATAGCCTTTATTAATTAGATAAATAAAAAATATAACCCACAATAGAGGAATTAAGCGTAGTTTTAATATATAATGTGGCTCGCGATCTAAAATTTCAAGATTACCCCAGTCTCCAGCAGTACTACCATTGGCATCTGCAATTATTGTTATCTTGTCATCTTTTTTTATTTTTATATTTAATCTATAATCATGCCCAACACTAACAACAAATTTTTTAAATTCATCATCATTTTTCTTAACAATAAATAAAATTTTCCCTGCTGTTGAACCATCTTGAATAGAAAAGTGAAAATGTTTTTTTTTATTTTCACTAAAAGTAAAAGTAGCTTTTGCTTGAGCAGTTGTGGCTGGATGAATAAAATAGACTCCATTCTCTTTTAAATAAAAAAGAGGTGGTCTATGTCTAATATTCATTTTATCTGTATTAATTGAATAGCTATTGTTATCAAATGGAGTATTTCTTAACATAGGCTTAAGAGAAGTAAAACTTACAAAAATAAATATAATTAAAAGTGAATAAAGAATATATTGACGCTTTAACATAAAAGAATTTTTCCTCAATTGAACTAAATTTAGCTAATTTTATAATATATTTAAGCTAAATTTTGAAGTTCTAAAATTGTATCATAAAAAATTAATCAGGTCTCTTAAAGCTAAGAGTTCATCTAATTTCTAAAAATAGTTTTTGAATAATACTATTGTGTATAAAATAAAAGCTACAAAAGGAAAGATACAAAAGCTAAGTTAGTTTTGATTATTCTCTTTTATAACAACAACTAATTTACTTAAAAGAGAGATATTTGGCTTTTAATATCATTTAGATATAATTACAATTAAAGGAGTAATATGTGTGCTGATAGAATGAGAAGTATAATAATTGCTATAGTTTTAGGGGCATCTTTAGGGCTTTTAGGTGGAGATAATTTAAAATATATGTTTATAATCCAGTTGGTTGTAATTGTTGCTTTATTAGTTGATGGGTTTGTTGGTTTTTGTCCTATTAGAAGTGCACTAAGAGCAATTTTACCACCATGTAACGATAGATAAAGGAAATTGATGGATAAGGTTAGTTATAAAGATGCTGGCGTAGATATTGATGCTGGAAATAGTTTTGTAGAGGCAATTAAAGATGATGTAAAATCTACTTTTGATAGTAATGTAATTGGAGGAATTGGCTCGTTTGCTGGAGCTTATGCACTACCAAGTGGCTATCAAGAGCCAGTTTTATTAAGTGCAACTGATGGTGTTGGAACAAAGCTAAAATTAGCAATAGAGAGTAAGATTTTAGATAGTGTTGGTATAGATTTGGTTGCAATGTGTGTAAATGATTTAATTTGTAATTTTGCGACACCTATGTTCTTTTTAGATTATTATGCAACAGGAAAATTGGTGCCTAATGAAGCTCAAGCTGTTGTAAAAGGGATAGCAAAAGGGTGCAAATTAAGCGAGTGTGCCCTAATTGGCGGTGAGACTGCAGAGATGCCAGGAATGTATAGCGAAGATGATTTTGACTTAGCAGGTTTTGCTGTAGGAATTGCCGAAAAGAGTCAAATAAATAGAGTAGATAAGATTAAGCCTAATCAGGTTCTTTTAGCACTCCCTAGCAGAGGAGTACACTCTAATGGGTATTCATTAGTAAGAAAGCTATTTTTTAATAAGTTAGGTTATAGTTTTGATACAGAGTTTAATGGAAAGCCTTTAATAGAGACACTTTTAACTCCAACTAGAATTTATGTAAAAGAGTTTAAAGCAAACAAAGACAAAATTGCAGCTTTAGCACATATTACAGGTGGTGGAATTGTAGAAAATCTTCCAAGAGTATTGCCAGATGGTATTAAGGCTGTTGTTAAAAAAGATGCAATAAAGAGTCTTCCTATATTTGATTTTATGGCTCATTATGTCGAAGATGATGAGATGTATAGAACATTTAATATGGGTGTAGGAATGGTTTGGGTTGTTGATGAAGATAGTGTTGATTTAATTTTACAAAATAGCGATGCTTATGTTATTGGTAGATTAGAAAATGGTAAGAAAGGAGTAGAGTTTATATAAACTCAATTTTAAATGGGAAGATTATTAATATTAGTTTCTTTATTAATTTTAGCTGGATGTGGCGGTGGAGGTAGCAGTGGTGTTGTTGATGAGAGTAGTAGTAAATTTGCAAGGCAAAATAAATCTATAGATATAGATAGTTCAAAAAGAGTTTATAGAATAACTAATGCAAAAGATAGCACTCTTGAATTAAACATTAAAGAACCAAAAGATATATATGTAGTAGTTAGCAGTAAATTTAATAATCAAAAAGTATCAGTAGATACAAAAAGCTATAGTTATACAGATAATAAAGATATAGATTTTTCAAGTGCTAATAGAGTTTTGCCATTTCCATTTAAAAAAGTAGATACTATATTAATGAGAAAAGAGATTAATAATATCTTATTTGATAAAAGTTTAACTCCAAATTATAGACTAACTAATGAGTCAAATAGAACTATAAATGATATTAGCAACTATTCATCAGCAAACTTTTGTATTGGAATGGATAGCAATCATAAGTGTACTAGTTATATATCGGCTTCTTCAAAAAAGGTAATAAAAGATATTCAAACACCATTTGGCACTAAAAGTTTGGTTATATGGTTAGAAAAAGGAAATAGTTTATCTCAAGATAGTATAGATAAACTTGCAGATATATTTTTAAAGAGTGGACCAAATAATGATATTTATGATTGGGAGACAAATATTTTTGGAGAGGAGTGGGAGAGTAATGCTAATGTAATTGATAGTAAATTAATTGCAAAAAGCGATATAATTGATATATTGATTTATGATATGAACAATATTTCGCTTGCTGGATATTTTTGGGGTAAAGATAATTTTAAAAAGAGTGCTATTGAGGCTTCTAATGAGAAGATTATGTTTTATATCAATAGTGAACTGCTTAAGAAGGATCCAAAAGAGACATATACAACATTAGTTCATGAATTTCAGCATATGATTCACTTTTACCAAAGAAGTGTAGTTAAAGGAATAGAAGATTCAGCTTGGTATGATGAGTTAATGGCTGAGAGTATTGAGGATTTATTATCTACAAAAATTGGCTACAAAGGTCCTAGAAATGTAGATCCAAACGATGGAAGTGCTGGAGAGGCTGGAAATAGAGGAGGAAGATATCCAAACTTTAATAGATATAATAGCGCATCTTTAACTACTTGGCAAAATAGTCCAGCAGATTACTCAAAGGTAAGTGCATTTGGAACATATCTCTTAAGAAATTATGGTGGTGCAAATTTGTTAAATAGGATGATGTTTAGCAATAATCAAGATGAGTATGCTATCTTAGATGCAACAGGTGAGAGTAATTTTGGAGATTTAATTGCAAATTGGGGAAGTGCTGTTATTTTATCTGATATTATCAATGCAGAAGATAAGTATCGATATAATTTTGGAGATTTTAAATATGTAGATTTTAATGGCATAACTTATGAGTTAGGTTCTATTAACTTTTTTAATTATACTCCTAATCCACAATTTAGAAGTAGTGCTATATTAGATAAAAATGCAAATCTTTACTATAAATTGGGCTCAAATTTAAGAGGTTCTATCAATTTAAATGTATCTCTTCCTATAGGCGGTGATATTACAATTATTGCTAAATAGCCTCATTGAGGCTAAAATTGCTCTTTTTTTTCTCTTTAAGAAACAATTTCTATACAATTTGTCACTTTTTACACTATAATGTTAAAATTATTTTATAATATTTATCAAAAATACTCAAACGGAGAGTAGTTGTGTATAAAATAGTTGCTATTCTTATTTTTATGGTTATCTCTCTTGATGCTATGACCCAAAAAGAGTTAGCAGTCTCTATAGATCATTTGGTAAGACAGAGTGTTAGGACTCAAAAGATGGTTAAAGAGGCTCTTTTGATTAAAATGGGTATAGATGTAAAAGCAAATTCTAAAAAGATGAAATTTAGTGTAGATATGTTAAATAGGGATTTAGATGAGTTTTTAGGAAGGAAAAGCTCTAAAAATGGTTTACCTGTTATAAAAGATAAAGATATTTTAGTAAAGGTTAAAGAGTTTGAAACGCTATGGAGAGAAGCTCAAAAAAGAGCAGTTAATATATATAGTCTAAAATATACAGATGATGATATTAAATATTTAGTAGATAATAATTTAAAGCTTCTTATGAAAAATAGAGAGGCTGTTTTGGCTATGATTAAAAAATATAAAGATGATACTAAATTAAAATTTGCAAATGATATTGAAGTTGCTTCAAAGCAAAGAATGTTTCTTCAGATGGTATCTAAAGATATATTAATGTATTTAAATAATATTAATACAAAAGAGGCGCTAAAAGATTTAAAAAAGATTAAAGATATTAATAGAAATTTTAATGCATTGCTTTATGGCGATAAAGAGTTAAAATGTATTGGTGTTAAGCTTCCAAATATTGAAAAAAAGATTAAAGAGGCTCAGGCAAAATGGAATGAGACTAAACCATTAATTGCAAAGGCTCTTAAAAAAAGAGATAAAACTTTAGCAAAAGATATTATATATAAGTTTGATGAGATTAGATTAGATATGAAAGATGCAGTAGTTTTATATACAAACTCTATTAATAGAGAAAGAAAGTTTATTGCTTTAAATAATATTATTAATAGTTACTATAATAAAACAAAAAAGACTAAACAGCTTATTGATTTAGCTGGCAAACAGAGAATGCTAACTCAAAGGATTGCAAAAAATGCTATTGAGTGTAGTTATAATTTAAGTAGTAATAGCTGTGGAGAGTTAGAAAAAGATAGAAAGCTATACTCAAATGTTTTAAAACTATTTACTCTAGCAAAAAGCAAGAAGCGTTTAGAGCCAAAGCTATTTAGTATGGTTAATGATGAGCTAGATGCAATAAAGATTGCTTGGGAGCCTTTTAGTAACAATATTAAGGCTTTAGAGGCAAATAGCAAAGATAAAAGTGCTCTAAATTATATATTAAAAGAGAATAGTAGAGTTTTGGAGTTATCTAATAATTTGGTTGTTGAGATGTTAAGATATTATAAGAGTCAATTAACTCAAATTGAGCAAAAGATGTTAAGGGTAGTTAATTTGGCTGGTAAAGAGAGAATGCTCTCTCAAAAGATGACAAAAGAGTATTTAGAGAAAAATATACTTAATAGTAAAGATGCAAATTTAAGACTTCATAAAACTATAAAACTATATAGTCTGATTTTAAATAGTTTATTAAATGGTAGTAATCAGCTTAAAATTCCTAAAGTTACAAATTTTGATATAAAAAATAGATTAAAGAAGATAGAGAAGCTGTGGGGTAAAGTTATGCCTATATATTTAAAAGATAATCCAACAAAAAAGGATATAAAAGTAGTTTTGGCTGTAAATCCAATACTTTTAAAAAAGATGGATATTGTAGTTAAACAAATTACAAAAGCTACCGAATATTAAGGAGAAGTTATGAGAAAGTATTTAAAATTTGCTTTAGTTTTATCGCTATTTTCTATTGCTGTGGCAGAAGAGTTGAAGGTATATGCTTGTGGTGTAACAAGAGTTGCCTTTATGAAAGAGCTAAATAGTGCATTTGCTAAAAAGTATAATATTAATATAAAAACCAATAAGAGTGGCGGAGACCTTTTTGTAATAAAAGAAGTTAATGATAAAAAGGTAGATTTAGCAACAGGATGTAGAGAGCCTTTAGAGACATTAAAAGATGAAAAAGATGTTGATTCTATTCAGATAGCGTGGGGAGCGCTATCTTTTATAGTAAATCCTAAGAATAAGATAGAGAATTTAACGACAAAACAGATAAAAGATATTTTAATTGGAAAGATTAGAAATTGGAAAGAGGTAGGCGGAGATGATAGAGAGATTCATCTAATTGTTAGAGAATCTAAGAGATCTGGTGTTGGGTTGAGTGCTAGAGAGACTCTTTTTAAAAATAGAGATGTAGATTTTTATAGCAAAGCAAAAAAGGTTAAAAGTTCTGGCTTTGTTAGAAATGAAGTAGCAAAAGATATAGATGCATTTGCGATTGATAATACAATGAGCTCTAGCAAGCATAATGGTATTAAAATGTTAAAAGTTGATGGAGTAGAGCCAACTAAAGAGAATATATTAAAAGATAAATATAAAATGCGTCAGGCATTGTATCTATATTTACCAAAAAATCCATCTAAAATGGCAACAAAATATGCAAAATTTGCATTAGGCAAAGAGGGGCAAGATATTATCTCAAAAACAGGAACTGCAAATTTGGCTGAGGCTTCAGGTAAAGATGATGAAGATAACTATATGATTCAAAATCTTCTAATAGATTTAGAATAGATAGAAGCTTAGTTTAAACTAGGCTCTATACTATTTTATAGATAGCATTTATTTCAGTTATAAATTTTGTGGTGACATCTTTTATTTTTTTACATGAATTTAACAACTCTTCAAGTAAGTCATACTCTTCGCAAATTATATTTTTAGCCTCATCTTTATTGATACCCATCTTTTTACTAATAATTTTAGCAAGCTTATCTATTTGCTCTTGTGTGATATCTATGTAATGTCTCATACCAACCTCCATTAGTATATTGTTATAATTATGACATATTTTTAGCTATTAATAATATATTTTGTTTAATCTTTTAGTATAAATATGTTATTTGATTAATTTAAGTAGAGAAAATGAAGTTAAATTTAAAGATTTTATGTTACAAAAATACACAATTGTCTATATAAAAAACTACTAGTTTATTATTTAAAGCCATCAACTCTATAGATACTATCGATATTTTGCCTAAAACATACTCTATTTTTAATATTTTTAATATCAATAAGTTTGCGATTGCCCCAATAGATTGAATTTTGCGAAGTTATTTGAATTTTTTTAGTTTTTACTCCAGCTCCGCCACAATCAGCACTATTTAGTTTTAGATTATTTTGTCTATACAGCGCATAGCTCTCTACTACAATTTTGTTATCTTTTGTATTAATATTGAAGCCTAGAAGTTTCCAGTCAATCTTAGAAGATGAGATACAAGAGCTATTTAGAGGATAGTATCTAAACTCTAAAGTATCTTCTCTTTTATTTATACACATTACTCCTCTATTATATAAAGAGGTAATATTTTTATTATTGCTATGAGACTTTTTTAGGTTATATTTTGAGTACATACAACCACTTATTAAAATAGTAAAAATTAATAAGAAATATCTACTTCTCATAGCAATCCTTTAATTTACTTTTTCTCTTTTGAATCTTTATTATCTTTTTCTAAAATTCTTTTTATATTTGCTAATAATCTATCTTCTGATGGCATACCTTGAATTACATCAGCAACTCTTCCTTGCTTATCAAAAATGATTAAAAATGGAATTCCACCTTGCCATCTAGCTCTTTGAGCAATATAGTATATAAAATCATTTGCATCTTTGCTAGATACTAAATCATAATTTATATTTTTACCAGACTTAAGAAACTCCTCTAGTTCACTTACAGGCTTTTTAAGATACTCTTTAGCCTCTTTTGATTTTGCTTTATTATCTAAATACCATTGAACTTTGCTCATATCTATTGCTTTTGCCGCATTTGTTTTATATGCTAAAAGCTCTTTTGCAGTAACTTTAGGTGTTGTTTCAATAGCAATAATTCTTAAGTCATTTTTATACTTCTCTTGAAGTTTAACATGATGAGGAATACTTAAAAGACAAGGTCCGCACCAAGTACCCCAAAACTCAACAAATACTATTTTGCCTTCGTATGGAGAAGTTATAACTCCCTCATCTGTGCCTTTGAATGTAAGCTCTTTTCCAGAAGCTGTTTTAACTTTAAAAACTTCACTATCTTGCGCACCAAAAAGTAAAGTTGCAAAGATTAAAAATATTGCAATAACTCTTTTCATACTACTCCTTCATATAAATTGATAATATTTTACCTTTCAAAAGTTAATAGTAAATTAATTTTATAGATTTGTTGTAGATATATTGTGAATTAAATAGAGTTTAGACTCTATTTTTATAGATGAAGTTTTCTAAATCCTCTTTTAGCTCTTTAGCGTTTTTACTTCTAACATAGTATATTTTACCATCTTTTGTTGTTATTTTTAGTAGTTTTTTGAAAAAAAGTAAGCTAAAACCATAAATGTTTTTTAATTTATCTAAACTCCAAGAGCTTATATTTAAAGAGTCTATTTCGTTAAATTTAATAAATTTGGCTTTTCCTCCAGCAAGCACAATAGAATCTTTTGTAACAATTAATTTATTATAATACCAGCTAAATAGGCTTTTAAATAAAAATATATAAAGCATTAAGAAGATTAAAAAGTCTATTGCTATAAAGATATAATCAATTGGTGTTCCAAAATATTTTACTTTTAGTAGATTTATATCAAATATCTTAATAATAAAGTGCTTAATCCACTCATTTAGAATATCCGCAATAAATAAAGATAGCAATATTATTAAGATAGATATAAAAATATTTGATATGCTTCTTTTAAACATAATATCTCTTCTAGTTATTTTTGATGCATATTTTGGGTAAATAAGTGCAAAAAGAGTTATAGTTAAAATTAAAACAACAACAGCTTCATAAGGAAATAAAAAATAATCTTTTTGAATTACCATATATAAATTATCTCTTTTAAAAGTATTTTTTATTGTATTTTTATACTCATTAATTGTTAGATTATTTAAGATGTTATATGGGTTTTTATAATCTTGATAATATCTTTTTTGATATATTTGATTATTTACAATCTTCATTAAAGTAGAGGTGTTGTTTGCTATAAAAAGATAGTTTTTTTTGCTATTTAAGATAGCGCTTTTTATAATATTATCGCTAATATCTCCACTACTCTCTTTAAAGAGCCAATTTTTTGCAATATTTAAACTTTTTGTAAAATTATTATGAGTTGTGGTAAAATCTATATAGCTTAATCCAGCATCATGTTTTGTATATGAGTTTCCACTTACGCTATATGCTGAGCCTTTTTTATTTCTAAGCTCCCTATTAAGCCTATTGGCAAAATATGCAAAATAGCTGTCAATTATCATAAATTTGGTCATATTATCATCTATATATTTATAACCAAGTGCAATTTTTGGATTTGGTAAAATTCCTGGCAATTCATTTTTAATAAAAGGTTTATGGCTAAGTATTGCATCTTTATAGATTGGATATTTTAAGGTTTTTCCATCTTTTTTAGGTACCTTTGCAAATGTATTATTAATTAGTTTTTGCATCTTTTTAGCATCAAAATTACCTACTATTTTTAGAATCATATTTGATGGATAGTAGTAGTTATTATAGTGGTTTAATATATCTTGTAGTGTAAATTTTTTATTATTTTGTCTATAGTATCTCATATCTATTTTTTTAAATCTATCTTTTGTAATATCTATTTTAAAATCATCTAAATATAAACTATACTCATTATTTGGTGTAATCTTTTCTATAAAATCATCTAAATAGTCTAAAAAACCAAAAGATAGATAATCAGTCCATTTTGGCTCGCCAATTTCAATTTGTAAAGCCTCTCTTTCTATCTCTAAATCTTTATTTGTAATCTTTTTATCAAATAGCATCTTATAAAACTCATTTGTTATCCAGTAAGCCTTTTTATGATTAATAACTGCAATAAATTTTGAGTTATAATTAGTTGTAAAACCATTTACATATAGTGCACCTTTCTCTTTGAAATAGTCGTAATAATCATTATATTTAACTCTTTGGTCTCTAAAAATTAGATGTTCTAATAGGTGTGAAATACCAGCATTTTTTTTATTTTCTGCTCTCATCCCTACTTTTACATCAACTTCGATTTGAACATTTTTTAACTTCTTATTTGGCAATAAGTAAACCTCTAATCCATTTGGGAGTTTATAATTTATAATATCATTGTATGGATTTGAAAATAGAAGAGTAAAAGTAGCAATAAAGAGCAATAAAAATTTCATAATATATTCCTTATTGATATATTCTTAAGAAAATAATAACATATTATCAAAATATTTGATTATGAAATTCTATTTTGTTATTTTATTTCAAAATATATTAGAAGTGTTTTTTGAAAAAAGTTGTTATTATCATCGCTTATCATTAAATATCTCTTTTCTCCAACTCTTGTTAATCCTTCAAAATTTTCAACACCCCAACCTTTGGTATTGTCCATACTTAATAGCACTTCGCTTCTACATATATTTTTATTACAATCATTAATATATAGCTTTTTGAGAGTTATTACAAATCTTCCAAAAATACCATTATATGCTCTCTCTAGCACTAATATATTTCCATCATCCATAACTTCAATTTCGCTAATGCCATTTTTTTTATAAGGCTCTGTATAAAAGTGCCACTTTTTACCACTTAGAGAGTAGATAGTTTGATAGTGCAAGTTTGTACCTTTTCTTGGCCACTCAAGTGCTGTTAATAGACCATATTTTGGATGGTATGCAAGAGATTCAAGAGATTTATTGCCTGAGCGCAGTTTATATCTGCTAATTTTTAACTCTTTTGGGAGTTTTAAATTTTTAATCTTTGTTCCATCCTCTTTAAAGAGAGTAATTGTAGGATCTCCTTCTTTGCTTACAAATAATCTTCCTTTATTATCAAGAGCGATTCCTTCTGTATCGCGTTTCCATCTTCTAAGTCTTTTGCCGTTTTTTCTTTTAAAATAGTAAGCTTTTTTAGGTATTAAAGTAAAGTTGTTAGGAGTAAAGGATGCTTTAAATTTATAAAGAATCCCTTTATCGCTTATCATATATAAAATTTTCTTTTTAGGGTTGTATGCTAAATCTGATATTTCGCTAAAAGAAAATTCTCCAAATCTAGCTTTTAGCTCTATTTGTTTTATAAATTTAATCTTTCCTTTGTAGTTTGGAGCTCTTAAATCTATTGCAAATAAAGATACACTTAAAAGTATAAAAAGCAAAAATTTCAATTTTTTGATGCCTTATATTTTAAAAATTCTTGTAGTAAAATTAATCCAATTCCTAAATCTATCATAACATCTGCAAAATTAAATACAGCAAAGTTAAATCCACAATGCCAATATACAAAATCTACAACACCATCTCTTAAAAATCTATCATATAAATTTCCAACAGCTCCTCCAGCTAAAAGTCCAACACTTAAAGGGTACTTTTTAAGCCATCCCTCTCCAATTGCTAAATATGCTAAAAGTCCAATCAATCCTAGCTGGAGCCATTTTAAATTTTCGCCTAAAAAACTTAGCATACTAAAAGCTACACCTTTATTTATATGTAATTCTAAAGAGATGCATCTACTTTGCCAATCAAATCCGTCTAAAAAGAGTGTTTTTAAGCCTTGGTCAATTAAAAAGACTCCAACTAATGCAGATAAAAATATTACAAATGCTCTCAAGTTAAATCCTTATATTAAACCAAAGCTCTATTAAAAAACTCTAAACTTTTATTCATAAACTCTTCAAGAGTGTTTTTATCGTTACCTTCTAAAAGTAATCTTAGTTTATTTTCGGTTCCAGAATATCTAAATAGGTGTCTTATATTGCTCTTTTCAATCTCGTTTTTTAGCTTATCTAAGCCCTCTATGCTATCTAGCGGTATCTTTTTTGATACAATTATATTATCTTTAACTTGTGGATATAGCTTAAATGGGTTAAATATTTCACTAGCTTTTTTGCCACTTTCTATCATATAGGCTAGTGCTTGAAGACCGCTTAATATGCCGTCGCCTGTTGCAGAGTAGTCGTTAAATATTATATGTCCGCTCTCTTCGCCTCCTAAATTTGCACCAACTTCTCTCATCATTTGTGCTACATTTTTATCGCCAACTTGGCTTCTAAAGGTTGTAATATTGTGCTTTGCTAAATAGTCATCTAAAGCTTTATTGCTCATAATAGTTGTAACAAAAGCACTATTTGCAAGTTTGCCTTTTTGGTTTAGATAAGTTGCTAATGCTCCCATTAGTTTATCGCCATCTACTATATCGCCATTTTCATCTACTAAAACAATTCTATCAGCATCTCCATCAAGCGCAATACCAATGTCTGCTCTATACTCTTTAACTGCACTTGCTAAAACTTCTGGGTGCATAGCTCCATACATCTCATTAATATTATATCCATTTGGAGTATTACCTAAAATAATAGTATCGGCACCTAACTCATCTAAAATAGTTGGACCAGCTTTATAGCCAGCACCATTTGCACAATCAATAACAACTCTTATGCCATTTAATGTTAAATCTTTTGGAAAAGAGTTTTTAATATGTACAATATAGCGCCCTTCTACTACATCTATTCTTTTTGAGCGTCCAATATTTTTGCCAATTTCTTGAGATTTTTCTATTAACTCTAAATTATCATAAATTTTTGCAATCTCATTTTCAATCTCTTTGCTTAGCTTATTCCCTTTGCTATCAAAAAACTTTATTCCATTATCATAAAATGGATTATGACTAGCACTAATCATAATCCCAGCATCGCATCTCATATTCTCTGTAATAAACGCAACAGCAGGTGTTGGCATAGGACCAATTTGTATTACATCAAATCCAACAGCAGTTAAACCAGCTACTATTGCATTTTCTATCATATATCCACTTCTTCTAGTATCTTTGCCAACTAATATTTTTTTTGTTTTTGCTTTATCTTTAAAATATATTCCAGTTGCCATTGCAAGGCGAAGTGCCGCATGTGCAGTTACCTTCTCTCCAGCTTTTCCTCTAACACCATCTGTTCCAAAAAGTCCCATTTCTAAATACCTTTTTGATAAATATTTAGCGTAATTTTATCTAAAAAAGCTATTTTTTATGCTATTTAATACAAATTTAATACTTTTTTTGCTAATATTCGCCAACTTTAGTGAAATTATTAATCCCAAGGAAAGTTTTATGGCAAATCATAAGTCTGCAAAAAAGAGAGCTAGACAAACTATTAAAAGAACAGAGAGAAACAGATACTACAGAACTCGTCTTAAAAATATTATAAGAGCTGTAAGAGAGGCTGTAGAAGCAGGTAATAAAGAGAAGGCGCAAGAGGCTTTTAAAATTGCTAATAAGCAAATTCATCACTTTGTAAGCAAAGGCTTCTTGAAAAAAGAGACTGCTTCAAGAAAAGTAAGTCGTTTACATAAATTAGTAAATTCATTAGAGGCGGCATAAGCCACCTTTTACTTCTAAAATATGCCTTTAATTAGGCTTTTTTATTAATCTTCCTTAGTAGGATACTTTTATGCTTAAAGAGAAACTGCAACCATTTATAGATAGATATAACGAAATAACAAAAGAGCTAAGTACACCAGAAATTGCAAGCGATATTAAAAAGATGACTGAGCTTAGCAAAGAGCAGTCTAATATGCAAGAGCTAGTTGAAAAAGCAAAAGAGTATATTGAAGTTAGTGAAGCTATAGATGAGAATAAGCAGATGCTTGGAGATGATGAGTTTGGTGAGTTAGCTAAGGAAGAGCTTAATATACTAGAGCCAAAACTTAAAGAGTTAGAAGAGCAGATAAAGATTTTAATGATTCCAAAAGACCCTAATGATGATAAAGATATATATTTGGAGTTGCGTGCTGGAACAGGCGGAGATGAGAGTGCGCTATTTGTAGAAGATATATTTAAAATGTATATGAGATATGCTGATAAGCAAGGGTGGAAGATAGAGTTAGTAAGCTCAAGCGAAGGAACAGCAGGAGGCTTTAAAGAGCTTATTGCTCAAATTAGAGGAGAGAGTGTTTATTCTAAATTAAAATATGAGGGTGGAACCCATAGAGTTCAAAGAGTTCCAGCTACAGAGACTCAAGGCAGAGTTCATACATCAGCAATTACAGTAGCAGTTATTCCAGAAGTTGAAGATGTTGAGGTAGATATTAAACCAAATGAGATTAAGATGGATGTTTATCGCTCAAGCGGGTGTGGTGGACAAAGTGTAAATACAACAGACTCAGCTGTAAGGCTAACACACATCCCAACAGGAATAGTTGTTGCTATTCAAGATGAGAAGTCTCAGCATAAAAATCGCGATAAAGCTATGAAAATTCTTAAAGCTAGAGTTCATGAAGCTCAAATGAGAGAGCAGATGGATAAGTTAGCACAAAATAGAAAACTTCAAGTTGGTAGTGGTGATAGAAGCGAGAAGATAAGAACTTATAACTATCCGCAAGGCAGAATTACAGACCACAGAATTGGCTTAACAATCTATGCGCTTGATGATGTAATGAATAATGGGGCTTTAGATTTAATAATAGACCCTCTAATTGCACATGCACAAGCAGAGGCTCTTAAAGAGGCAGAAGAGAGTATCTAGGTTGTTAAATATACTTCCATAATATCTATATATTTAAGCTTTCCTAAAAGGTAAAGATGATATTGTTTTATAGAATTTTTAAGAGGGAAAGTATGTATAGATATTTTTTTATTCTTATATTTTTATTTACAATATCTTATGCTATAGAGACAGATAAGCAAAAACATATCTTAGTCTCAGCTATTATTGCAAATAAAACATTAGAAACTTCAAATAAAAAAGTAGCTTTTTTAACTTCATTAACTATTGGATTAACTAAAGAGATATATGATTCAACGCAAAAGAGTAATAGATTTGATACTAAAGACTTATTAGCAGATATTTTAGGTAGTTATATTGGAGTATTTAGTCCAA
>CAZCOI010000115.1:0-18892 GCA_964500335.1 uncultured Nitratifractor sp. | reverse complement strand
GGAGCAATGGAATATACAATAATTGTAAATGCTGGTGCTTCAGACCCATCTGCATTACAATTCTTAGCTCCATATGCTGGTGTTACAATGGCTGAGTATTTTAGAGACAGCTCAAGACATGCAGTAATTTTCTATGATGACTTATCTAAACATGCAGTTGCATATAGAGAGATGTCACTAATTCTTAGAAGACCTCCAGGTCGTGAAGCATATCCAGGAGATGTTTTCTATCTACACTCAAGACTACTTGAGAGAGCGGCAAAATTAAGTGATGAAAAAGGTGCTGGTTCTATTACAGCATTCCCAATTATTGAGACTCAAGCTGGAGATGTTTCTGCTTATATTCCAACAAATGTTATCTCAATTACAGATGGTCAGATTTTCTTAGAGACTGATCTATTTAACTCTGGTATTCGTCCAGCAATTAATGTTGGTTTATCAGTATCTCGTGTTGGTGGTGCGGCTCAGATTAAAGCTACTAAGCAGGTTTCTGGAACACTAAGACTTGACCTTGCGGCATTCCGTGAATTACAAGCATTTGCACAGTTTGCAAGTGATTTAGATGAAGCTAGTAGAAAGCAGTTAGAGCGTGGTCAAAGAATGGTTGAGCTATTAAAACAGCCTCCATATCAACCAATTCCAATTGAGAAGCAAGTTGTTGCACTTTATGCTGGTACAAGAGGTTATTTAGATGATTTACCAGTAAGTGCAATTACTAAATTTGAGCAAGAGCTATATACATTTATGGATGCTAAATACTCTAATATCTTAGATGCAATTAGAGAGAATAAAAAATTAGATGAGGCAACAGAAGAAGAGCTTAAAAAAGCAATTGAGGATTTCAAATCTCAATTTAGCGCTTAATAAAGGCTAGGAAATGGCTAATTTAAAAGAGATACAAAGAAAAATAAAGAGTGTTAAGGGAACGCAAAAGACTACAAGAGCAATGAAGCTTGTATCTTCTGCAAAGCTTAGACGCGCTGAGCAGGTTGCTAAAGCATCTAAAGCTTATGCTCTTAAAATTACAGAGATGATGCAAGAGATCTCTGCAAATATGGCAAAAGTTACAGAAGAGATTGATAGTCCATATTTTAAGAGTGTTAAAAACCCTAAGGTTGTTGATATTGTAATTATTACATCTGATAAAGGGTTGTGTGGTGGATTTAACTCTCAAACAATTAAAAGAGTTAATTCTATAATCCAAGATTTTGAAGATAAAGGTGCAAAAGTTAGAGTTAGAGCTATTGGTAAAAAGGCAATTGCATATTATAAGTTCCAAAAAAGAGAGCTTGTTAATGAGATTGATGGCTTAAGCTCTGCACCAACATATGATAAAGCGGCTGAGTTTATTAAAGAAGTAGTAGATTCTTATCTAAATGGTGAGACTGATAAAGTAGTTATTGTTCATAATGGATATGTAAATATGATTACTCAAGAGGTAAGAGTAGATAATATTTTACCGCTAGATCCTAGCGATTTTGAGCCTAAAGCAGTATCTACTTCAGAGCTTGAGATGGAACCAGATGATGACTCTTTATTAGAAGAGTTGATTAATAGATATATTGAATATACAATATATTATGCACTAATTGATTCATTAGCGGCAGAGCATGGTGCTAGAATGCAGGCAATGGATGCGGCAACAAACAACGCAAAAGAGATGGTTAAGAGTTTAACAGTGTCTTATAACAAAGCAAGACAAGAAGCAATTACAACTGAGCTGATTGAGATTATCAGCGGTGTTGAGTCGATGAAATAAGAAAGGGGTATAGATGATCGGTAAAATTATTCAGGTAATGGGACCAGTAGTTGATGTTGAATTTAGCGACTACCTTCCAGAGATTAATGAAGCACTAGAGACTACAATTGATGTAGATGGTGAGAGCAAAAGATTGGTATTAGAGGTTGCAATTCAGCTTGGTGATAACCGTGTTAGAACAATTGCAATGGATATGAGTGAAGGTCTAGTAAGAGGCCAAGAGGTAAAAGCTACAGGTGCTCCTATTAAAGTTCCAGTAGGAGAAGAGGTTCTTGGAAGAATCTTTAATGTTATTGGTGAAACAATTGATGGTGGCGAACAAGTTACAGATGCTCAGATGTGGTCAATTCATAGAACTCCACCACCATTAGATGAGCAAAGTACAAAAGCAGAAGTTTTTGAAACAGGTATTAAAGTAGTTGATTTACTTGCACCATATGCAAAAGGTGGAAAAGTTGGACTATTTGGTGGTGCTGGTGTTGGTAAGACAGTTATTATTATGGAGCTAATTAACAATGTTGCTATGAAACATAGCGGTTACTCTGTATTTGCTGGTGTTGGTGAGAGAACAAGAGAAGGTAACGACCTTTATCATGAGATGAAAGAGTCTAATGTACTTGATAAAGTTGCTTTATGTTATGGGCAAATGAATGAGCCTCCAGGAGCTAGAAACAGAATCGCACTTACTGGTCTTACAATGGCAGAGTACTTTAGAGATGAAAAGGGTCTTGATGTATTGATGTTTATTGATAACATCTTTAGATTTGCACAATCTGGTGCTGAGATGTCTGCACTTCTTGGAAGAATTCCATCAGCTGTTGGTTATCAGCCAACACTTGCTAGTGAGATGGGTAAACTACAAGAGAGAATTACATCTACAAAAACAGGTTCGATTACATCTGTACAAGCTGTATATGTACCAGCAGACGACTTAACAGACCCAGCTCCAGCATCTGTATTTGCTCACTTAGATGCAACAACAGTACTTAACAGAGCAATTGCAGAAAAAGGTATCTATCCAGCAGTTGATCCACTAGATTCAACTTCAAGAATGCTAGACCCAAATATTATTGGTCAAGAGCACTATGAAGTAGCTCGTGGAGTTCAATCTATTTTACAAAAATATAAAGATTTACAAGATATTATTGCAATTTTAGGTATGGATGAGCTTAGCGAAGAGGATAAAAACACTGTTGAGAGAGCAAGAAAGATTGAGAAATTCTTATCTCAACCATTCCATGTTGCAGAGGTATTTACAGGTAGCCCAGGAGTTTATGTAACACTAGAAGATACAATAAAAAGCTTCAAAGGGTTACTAGAAGGTAAATATGACGATTTACCAGAAGCGGCATTCTATATGGTTGGTGGAATCGAAGAGGCTATTGCAAAAGCAGAAAAATTAAAAGAGAAGGCTTCTTAAGTCTAAAGGATTCTTATGAGCACAATTAAACTCGAAATAGTAACACCTCATGGTGTTATTTATGATGGCAATGTTAAAGTTGTAACTCTTTGTGGTAAAGATGGTGAATTTGGTGTATTGCCTGGGCATGCGGCATTAGTTAGCCTTTTGGATGCTGGTGTAATTTCAGCAACTACAGAAGATAACAAAGAGATTGTTATCGCAATTAATGGCGGTTATGCTAAAGTATCAGAAGAGAAAGTTAGCTGTATAGTAGATGGTGCAGTAGCTGTAAATGACCAAGAAGGTAAATTAAGTGAAAATATAGCTAAAGCAAAAGAGCTATTAAAAAGCGCTCAGACAAGCGATGCGGCTATTGCAACAGCAGTAAGCAAAGTAGAATCTATTAAGAAATAGTTATGACTATTTCAGAATACTTTGCACAAAGTGGCGTAATAACTTTTATAGTTATTGCAACACTCTCTTTCTATTTTATCGCAACACTTACAATTTTTATATATAGATACAGAGCAATAAATAGACGCTTAAAAGTTGAGCATGAGGCTTTAGCAAAATTATATACTTCAAACGATGCAACACCAGATTCTAGTTCAATTCTTTATAGCTATATAAATAGATCAGATGGCAGTTTAGATAAAATCTTTAAAGCGGCAATTAGTGATGCAATTAGAGTTTCTACAAAAGGTTTAACTCAACTATCTATTATGGCTTCAACATCTCCTTTTATTGGACTTTTTGGAACAGTAGTTGGAATACTTGATGCTTTTAGTCGTTTAGGTAATGTAAAGAGTGCTTCATTAGCAGTAGTTGCACCTGCTATTAGTGAGGCTTTAATTGCTACAGCTGTTGGTATATTTGTAGCTATTTTTGCGTACTCTTTTAATTTACTTTTAAAACGAAAGGTTTATGAGTTAAACTCAACGCTAGAATCTTTAGCTGAGATTTTGGTTAGTAGGAGTGAGTAGTGAATTGGGATGATGAGCCAGATTTAAACATTACACCTTTTGTTGATGTAATGTTAGTTTTAATGGCTATTTTAATGGTTACTGCTCCTACAATTACTTATGAAGAGAAGATAGATTTACCACAAGGAACACAGACAAATAAGGTTAAAAAAGAGTCTTCAGTAACAATTAGAATGGATGCTAATAAGGTTATATATTTTGGTAAAGATAGATATAATCTTAGAAATTTTAGAGACTCTTTTATGTTAAAATCTAAAAACTTTAATCCAGATACTACTGTTTTTATTAGAGCAGATAAATCTTTAGCATATGGTGATGTAATATTTTTGCTAAAGAGTGTAAAAGATGTTGGTTTTAATAAGGTATCTTTAATTACAGAATGAATCGCCTAAAACTTGAAGCACTATTTATATCGATTGTAATTTATTTAATTATAATTGTTACTATATTTACTGTTGCGCTCTATACTCCTTCTACTCAAAAGGCTAAAAATTATGTAGAGAAAAAATCTGAAATTATAGAGGTATCTTTAGGTAGTCCAACTAAGCAAAAAAGTTATAAAAATAGCAATAAAAAAAGCAAACCAAAAAAGAAAGAGCCAAAAAAGAAAAAAAAGGTTATAAAGAAGGTTAGAAATCTTCATAAAAAAGAGAGTAAAAAGGCAAAAAGGGTTAAAAAAACAGTTAAAAAAAGAGCTAAAAAGAGTACAAAAAGAGTAAAGAAAACTTCTCCAAAAAGAACCAAACAGAACGCTAGTTCACTTTTTAAAAAGTTGCCAAAATCTATTAAAGATGACACTCCAGTTACACAAAATTCAGGCAAAGCAGGCAGTAGCCTAAAAAAAGCAAATCAAGGTAAAGGAGTAGTAAATAAATATTTTGCAAATGTAAAATCTAAGTTAAAAGGTTGGCCAGCACAAAGTAATTTTGCAGGAGAAAAGGTAAAAGTAGAATTAACGATATATTCGACAGGTTTATTTGATTATAAGATTTTATCACGCTCTTTAAATCCAGAGTTTAACCGCTCTTTAAAAAGCTATTTAGAGCAACTTAAAAGATTTGGATTTGGACCTCACTCTAACCCAAAACCATATAAAATCGTTGTAGAATTTATAGCTAAGTAATGTAAAGTTTAACAAATCATAATTTTTTTTAATTAACTAATACTATTTAATATAATTTTTAGTTGCATCTTGTTAAAATGAAATAAAAAGTAAGGATTTAATATGAGATATATAATCTCCCTTATATTTTTGATATCTTTTATATTTGCAGAGCAACCAGATGCTGTAATGAAGATAGAAAAAGAGGTGGACCAAAGAGCAACTGTTTCAATTATTGGTGCAAATAGTGTAGCTTTAAAATTTAAAAAAGAGATAAATAGATTATTTAAAGCAGACTTTAGTGTAAGCGGCCATTTTTTGGTAAAAGATAGTAATATAACAAATATAGATTTTTCTGCTTTGCCAATATCTATTAGTACAAATAGTGAATATACACTCTTATATAACTTTTCTCAAACACCAAATGGAGGCTCAAGTTTAGATATTAAAGTATTTAAAGGTAATCCTAAAAAACTGATATTAAGCAAAAATTATCAAGTTTCAAGAATTGAAAAGTCACCTTTTTTAATTCATAAAGCTGTAAGCCAAATCAATAAGTTAGCTAAATATCCTCCAATAGATTGGATAAATAGATATGTAGTTTTAGCAAGATACACAGGTGCAAAAAAGACTGAGATAATGTTAGCTGATTATACATTTACTTATCAAAAGGTTATCATTAAAAATGGATTTAATATGTTCCCAAAATGGGGCGATAAGGAGCAAAAAATTCTCTATTATAGCAACTATGCAGGAGATAAAATTAAACTATATCGTTTAAATATCTATACAGGGCAAAAGAGTCTTGTTACAACCTCTACAGGTATGTTAATCTGCTCAGATGTAAGCAAAGATGGTACAAAATTGCTTTTAACTATGGCTCCAAACTCTCAGCCAGATATCTACCTATTTACAATTGGAAGTACAAAAAAACTTACAAACTTTAGCGGTATAGATGTAGGCGGTAAGTTTGCTGACAATGAGCAAAATATTGTTTTTGTTTCAAATAGATTAGGAACCCCAAATATTTTTAAAATGCCTATAAGTGGTGGCAATGTAAGCCAAATTGTTCACCACGGTACAAATAATGCTTCTGTTGATGCAAATGGCAATCAGGTAGTATATTCAAGTAAAGAGGGACCAGGTTCTTTTAATATCTATCTAACAGATACTAGCGGTTCTCAAACAAGACCGCTTACTAGCGGTGGGATTAATCAATTCCCTCGTTTTAGCAGAGATGGAAATATTGTGATGTATATTAAAAGAACAGGAAGTGGAAACTCAATAGGCTTTATAAATTTAAGTGCAAATAGAAGTGAAGTTTTTAATATGGGTATTAGTAAAATACAATCAATTGATTGGTAGGGAGATATTTATGAAATTTAAAAGTATTATTTTAATAACAATAGCTACAGTAGCAATTTTTGCTGAGCAATCAGTCTATTCAGATAGCGATTTTATAGACCCATCAGCGGTTGCAAAGAAAAATAGTAGAGAGATTTTTATCTTAAAACAGCAAATTTCTCAACTTAAAGAGACAATAGAAGGATTAAGAACTATAATTAATGGACAAAACTCTCAAATAGAACAACTTAACCAAAAATTGCAAGCAAGTGCCAATTTAGAAAAAATTGTAAATGAGCTATCTCAAAGAGTTGCATCTTTAGAGTCTCGACCTCTACAAAGCTCTAATGAACAGATGTCACAGCCTGTACAACTACAAACATCTTCAAATAATGAAATAAACAATAAAACTTCTAAAGAAGATACCAATCAAAAGGTTTCAAAAAAATTAAAAAGCAAAGATTTATATAAACAAGCAGTGCTTAATTTTACTAAATCTAAACTATCAGTAGCAAAAAAAGAGTTCGAAGAGTTGCTAAAAAGGTCATATAAAAGAGCATCTGTAAACTTCTATTTAGGTGAAATAGCATATAAAAAGGGCAGATATAAAGAGGCAATTAGCTATTATCAAAATAGTGCTACATTAAATGAAAATGCCAGTTATATGGATAAACTTCTTTTACATACAGCTATAGCTCTTAAGAAAAAGGGTAAAAATGCAGATGCTAAAGTATTTTTTCAGGCTGTTGTAGATGGTTATCCAAATAGCAACTCTGCAAAAGAGGCAAAAAAATATATGAAATAGAAATTTGTAAGCTAAATGTTATAGAAATTAGTTAAAATCATTAATTATTTTAAAAAGGATTTGTATGGCAATAAAAGCAGAAAATAGCGTTGTTGGTATAGAGTATGAACTAACAGAAGCTGGAAAAAGTGAGATTTTAGATAGTAATAAAGGTGGTATGCCACTTGAGTTTGTAATGGGCAAAGGGCAAATTATTCCTGGTCTTGAAAAAGGCTTAGTTGGTATGAAAGAGGGCGATAGCGCAGATATCCTTGTAAAAGCTGAAGAGGCTTATGGCTTAAGAGACGAAGAGGCAGTTCAAAAGCTTCCAAAAGAGCAGTTTGAAGGTATAGAGCTAGAAAAAGGTATGACTTTATATGGTCAAGGTCAAAATGGTGAAACAATTCAAGTAACTGTTGTTGATTTTGATGATGAGAGCGTAACAGTAGATTTTAACCATCCATTAGCTGGAAAAGATTTAATGTTTAATGTTACAGTAGTAAGTCAAAGAGATGCTACAGAGCAAGAAGCGGCAACTGGTCAGGTTGAAAGTAGCAGTTGCGAGGGTGGAAGCTGTGGCTGTGGACACTAAATAGTAGGCTCTTTTGAGCCAAGCTATTTTGATTTAAAATATAGATATAAAATTGTACTAATTCCTGAACTTCCAAGCACCATAAACATTACCATTATTTGATATCTAACAGCAATTATTGGATCTACTCCAGATAAAATTTGCCCTGTCATCATTCCTGGTAAAGATACTAAACCTACAGCTAAAAAAGAGTTTATTTGTGGAATTAAAGATGCTTTTAAAGCAGTAGCTCTTGCTATAAATCTATTTTTAGTAGTTCTCTCTTTTTCGAATCTTTCAGCCGCTAAAGATACAGCATTCATACAATTTGCATAAAGCATTCCAGCAATTGGAATAATAAATCTAGGCTCATTAAAAGATTTTATCTCTAAAACAAAAAATATTACCAAAAATAGATTTATAGAGCCTCCAACTAAAATTGAAAAAAATATATATTTTAGAGTTGCAAAATCTCTCTTTTGAATATTTCTAAAAGTTATTAAAGATGCTGATATTATCATAATAGTTACAATAATTGCTGTATAAATAGAGCTTTTGTTGTTAAATATATAAGAGAGTAAATAGCCAATTAATAAAAGCTGAATTATCATTCTAATAGAGGCATATACTATTTCGCCTCTATTATTTACCCATTTATAATAAAAGTATGCTACTACCAAAATTGGTAGCAACAGGTAAGATAAATTGACTATTTCAATATTTTGCATTAAGCTTTGTAGCCAAGCTCTAAAGCTACTTTTTCAATATTTTCAAGTCTTTTTTCAATTGGTGGATGAGATGCAAAAAGGTCTGCAAATCCAACTATTCCAAAAGCTTTTGCATCGCTAGGTAGAGCAACAGCCTCTTTTGGTAGATTTCCTAAAGTTTTAAGAGCATCATATATTCCTTGTGGTCCATCCAATTTAACAGCTCCTGCATCTGCTTTATATTCTCTGTATCTGCTAAACCACATTGCAAGCATTGTTGCAAATATGGTTAAAACCATCTCTAAAGCAAAACTAATTGCCATATATGCAAATGGCGATGGATTGCCATCTTCATCTTTTGGTGCAACAAGATTTGCAATTAGTCTTGATAAGAAGAATACAAATGTATTAAGTACACCTTGAAGAAGAGTCATAGTTATCATATCGCCATTTTTAACATGAGAAATCTCATGAGCAATAACACCTTCTAGCTCTTCTTGGCTCATAATCTCAAACATAGAACTAGAAACTGCAACAAGTGCATCATCTCTATTCCATCCAGTAGCAAAAGCATTTGGAGGACCATCAAATATACCAACTTCTGGCATGCCTATGCCAGCCTCTTTTGATAGCTTTTCTACAGTACTAACTAACCATACTTCTTCTTGAGTTTGTGGGTGTTCTATAACTCTTACACCCATTTGCATCTTTGCCATCCATTTAGATAAAAATAGCGATATCAAAGCTCCACTAAATCCGACAATAGCAGATAGTATTAACAGTCCACCTGTTGTTTGGCTATCTACTCTAATTCCAAAGAAAATTTCTATTAAAAAAATTGTTAAATAGATAGATGCCATAATGGCTACATTCATTAATAAAAATAAAACTATTCCCATTTATTTTCCTTTTTTGACTTAATTTTAACTAATTTTATTCTGAAAATATAGCAACTTAAGTTGCATAAATCAAGCTAAATTATCAAAGTTTATATAAAATGTATAATTTTGTTAATTTTTTACTCTAAAGCCTCTTTTTATTAGCTTATCTTTTGCTTTGTCATAAACTTCGCCTTGAAGTTCAATCGAACTCTTTTTAATTGTGCCGCCGCACCCCAAAGTTGCCTTTAGCTCTTTTAAAAGCTTTTTAAAATCACTATCTTGCAAATAAAAACCTTTTATTATGGTTACAATTTTGCCTCTTCTTTTTTCTTTGGCAAATATTAAATTGTGTTTGCTCGGCTCTTTTACTTCAACTTGACTTTTGCTTTTTTTAGTTTTGTTATCGCTACTCCAACCATCTTCAAATTTCGCACCCATTTCAAATAAGTTTTTTTTCATTTTAATCCTTCATATTGTAACTGTCGTTACTATTTTTAAAATATAATAGCAATCTTTTGTTTTGTCTATTTTTTCCAAAATACCTTTTTTAGCCATATTAAAAACTATTTCTTTAATACCTAAAAACTTTTCTATATCATTTGATACGATTTTTTTTAGGATAAAATCTTTTAATTATATACCCATCTGTGCTATATTCATCGTTTTTGTCAAAAGTATATTCATCAAAATAGTCATTTAATATTGCAGATAGATATTTTAATCTATCCTCTGGGCTAATATCTGGAAGTTCGCTCTTTAAAAAAGTATATAAATCGCTATTTTGCATCTTTGCTTTTGTATGAAGTTTTAATATATTTCCTATGCTTAAATCTACCATTTTCAACCTTTTTGATATAATAATACAATAAAAAAGGATAAATTTTGAAAATAATTAAAATAATTTTGCTTATAACAATATTTTTAAATGCCGAATTATCACCTAATAGTTATAAAAAACTGCAAGAGAGTGCAGAGTATATATTATTAATTTTACCAATAGATATAAATAAAAGGGTTAATCTTAAAGAAAATAGAGTCTATTTTACAATCAAAGCTAAAGTAAAAAAATGCTTTAAAGCAAAAGGTAAAATTACAGATACTATTATAATTAAATACAACAAATTATACAGACAAAATAGATATATTTTAGGACCAGCACAGATTCAAGATTTAAAAGAAGGTTTATTATATATTGCCTATTTAAAAAAAATAGGTAACTTTTTTAAGCCATCAGTGTATTCTAAAAGTTTTAAGATTTATAAATAACTAAACAATTTTTGTAATACCAATTTGTTTTAAAAACTCTTCTACAACATAAAAAGAGCCAAAAACTAAATACTCTTTATTATCTTCAACTTTTCCATCAAAAAAGCTATAGCTAATATTTAGCTCTTTTAGAGTAGTTTGAAGCTCTTTTAAATCTGTTGCTCTTTGTGTTGATATTTTAATAATATATAGGTGTTTAATCTTTGGTTTTAAGATTTTTAATACCTCTTTATAATCTTTATCTTCTAAGATATTAAAAATAAGAAAGATTTTCTCTTTTAAAGAGTTTGCTATCATTTTTGCGGCTAAGCTATTGTGCCCTACATCAATAATAATATTATCTTTTAATTTATAAAATCTTCCAAATAGTTTTAGTGTATTTAAATCTTTAAGATTATATTTGATACCTAAAATATCTAAAGCTAAAGTAGCATTTGTTATATTTTCTAAAATATATTCAGCCCAACCCTTATTTTGTGCAATCTCTTTAATCTCTAAATATCTACTATTTGCTAACTCTTCATAAAAATATAGTTTTGAGCCTTTTTTATTAGCAATTTTTTTTGCAATTGAATAGACCTCTTTATATGGCTGTTTTGCTATAAGAGCTTTTTTAGGTATAGCTTTTAATTTTGTAGTGGCAATCTCTTTTATACTATTGCCTAAAAAAAAGCTATGATCAAACCCAATAGGCGTAATTACACATAAATCATACTCTTTAACACTTGTAGCATCCCACTCACCGCCAAGACCAGCCTCTATTACTAAAAAATCTAAATTTTCAAATAAAACAAAAGCTAATAAAGTTTGATACTCAAAATAGCTAAGAGCATTAGCCATATTTTTGCCAAGCAAATTATATAATTTTATATTTGCACTTTCTAATATATTATCTGTAGCAAAGATACCATTAATCCAAAAACGCTCTTTAAAATCAATTATATGAGGAGAGCTAAAATGTCCTACATTTAAACCGCTTTTATAAGCTAAATGAGCAATTGTTCTACCTGTACTGCCCTTGCCATTTGTGCCAACTAACCAAAGAGCCTGAGGATGTTTAATATGCTCTTTAATTAATTTATAAGCCTCAACTATACGATTTGGGTCAAATTTTGTATAGTATAGAGGCTTAGAATCAAGTAGCTTTACAAGCTTCATTATTTATAAATAGTTGCATCTTCTATAGCAATATTACTATTTGTTGGTACAATATTTACTTCAAAGTTATTTGTAGTTGTCTGATTGCTATCTGGTGTAAATGCATTTGAATATGTTCCATCTTCTGATACTCTCTCTTGAGTAACAGTTTGTAAAGCTGGAGTTTGAGGCTGTTTATTACTCTCTTCATATTTCTCTTTTTTTGCATTTAACTCATTTTTATCTTCTCCTACCTTTTGGCTTCTTTGCATCATAGCAACTATAAAGCTATCAAGTGCTTTTTGAATAGCAACTTTTCCCGCTTTTTCTTTATCTAAAGCACTTGCTAAAGAGTCTGGATTAACATTAACATATTCACTAGCTACAATATTTTTGCTCCAAAAACCATACTTATCTTTTATAGCAAACTCAATTGCCGCATTTACACTATATCTAATAATATTTCCATTCTCATCGTAATTTAATGGAGTAGTATTAATTGTATAGCTATTTACAACAATATAATTTTTAGCTTCATTAACATTTTTTGTTAATGTTAGATTTAATCTATTAACTGCCATTCTTGTAATTTCATCTTGTAAAAATACTCCAGATTTTGGGTCTTCTGGGTCTAATTTTACTTTTACTAATACCGGCTGTTCAAAAATATCTTTTGCATATTTTGGTGCTGGCTTATACCCCCCGCATGCTGTTAAAATAAATGACAAAACAACTATAAATAAATATTTCATTATGCTCTCCTCGCTATTTTACTACAAAGTTTACCAATTTATTTGGTACAAAAATCTCTTTAATTACCTCTTTCCCCTCAAGCCATTTAGATGCAGACTCTTTTGCTTGTGCTATTATAGCATCTTTATCTAAAGAGGTATCTACACTAATTTCGCATCTTTTTTTACCCATAATTGTTACAGCATAAGTTAAACTAGATTTTACAAACACCTCCTCTTTAAGCTCTATCTCTTTTTTAAGATTTTCTCTTTTAAATAGAGTCTCGCTCATATCATTTGCAATATGAGGCACAATAGGCTCTAATAGATTTAAAATTATATATAATCCTTCACTCCAAACCTCTTTGCTATCTTGCTTATCAAGAGCATTTAAAGCCTCCATGCAAGCGGCAATTAGAGTATTAAATGCAAAGTTACCATTAAATACTTCATCAGACTTTTTAACAGCTTCATAAACTTTAGCTCTTGCACTCTTTGAAGCTTCGCTTAGTTTATTATGCTCAATCTTTGGTAGTGTAGTATGCTCTACTTTGTCCATCTTAGAGTATAATCTTCTTAAAAATCTATAAGCTCCCTCTACTTGACTATCGTCCCAATCTATCTCTTTTTGAGGAGGAGCGGCAAATAGTATAAATAATCTTGCAGTATCAGCACCATATTTTTGTACAATATATCCAGGCTCTACAATATTACCTTTAGATTTACTCATTTTTGCGCCATCTTTATTTACCATACCTTGAGTTAATAATCTTTCAAATGGCTCATCTACATCGCAATATCCCAAATCTCGTAAAGCTTTTGTAAAAAATCTTGCATATAAAAGGTGCAATATTGCATGTTCAATCCCGCCAATATATTGATCTACATTCATCCAATACTCTAAATCCTCTTTATCAAGAGCCATATCTTCCCATTTTTTTGGATTTAGAGTATATCTTAGTTGATACCAAGAACTTTGAACAAAAGTATCCATAGTATCTGTTTCTCTAATAGCATCTTTACCACATTTAGGACATTTGCAATATTTCCAAGTAGGGTGTTTTTCTAGCGGATTGCCCTCTCCTATAATCTCTACATCATCTGGCAGAGTAATAGGAAGATTTTCTAACTTCTCTGGTACTAAGCCACAATCTTTACAATGCACAAAAGGAATAGGTGCACCCCAATATCTTTGACGGCTAATTCCCCAATTTCTTAACTTATAGTTTGTTGTTTTTTTACCAAGCCTCTCTTTTTCAAAAAGCTCAATTATCTTTATTTTTGCTTCGCTATTAGGCATACCATTAAATTCATTTGAATTAACTAGCTTGCCTTCTGCAGTATAAGGAAGCTCACCACCCTCAATTACTCTAATAATTGGTAAGTTATATTTACTAGCAAACTCATAATCTCTCTCATCATGAGCAGGTACAGCCATAACAGCTCCACCCCCATAACTAGCCAAAACAAAATTAGCGCTCCATACAGGAATCTCTTCTTTTGTAATAGGATGAATTACGCTAATTCCAAGAGGATACCCCTCTTTTTCTCTTTTTGAGCGTTCAACCTCTGTTTGATTGCTAATTTCAATAATGGCATCTGCTATATCTTTATCTAATAGATTATTATCTATCATATATTTAACAATCTCATGCTCTGGTGCTAAAGCCGAATATGTAACACCAAAAATAGTATCTGGACGAGTTGTAAATACATTAAATCCATCAAATTTATTATTAAGTTTCTCTTTAGACTCTTTTGTTAGCTCAAATCTAAACTCTAAACCATTCGATTTACCAATCCAGTTTCTTTGCATAGTTAAAACTTGATTTGGCCATTTACCCTCGAGCTTATTTAAATCTTCTAAAAGTTCATCTGCATATTTTAATATATCTAAATAATATCCTGGCATCTCTTTTTGAACAACCTCATTACCACAGCGCCAGCAACACCCCTCTTCAACCTGCTCATTTGCTAAAACTGTATGGCAGTGGTTACACCAATTTACCTTGGTGCTTTCTCTATACAATAGCCCACTCTCATACATTTTAATAATAAAGCTTTGCTCCCATTTAGTATATAATGGGTCGCAAGTTGCAAATTCTCTAGTTTTAGAAAAAGAAAACCCAAGCTCCCTAAAACCTTTTTGCATATCTTCAATATTGCTATATGTCCACTCTTTAGGATGCCTTTTATGTTTTATTGCGGCATTTTCTGCAGGCATTCCAAAAGCATCCCACCCCATAGGATGAAGAACATTAAAGCCTTTTTTTCTAAAATATCTTGAGATTGCATCGCTAATTGAGTAGTTTCTTGTATGTCCCATATGAACTTTTCCGCTAGGATATGGGAACATACTTAATATATATTTTTTGGGCAATGAAAAGTCATCTTTTGGCTCAAAAGCCTCCTCTTTATCCCAAATATCTTGCCATTTCTTCTCTATTTCATTTGGATTGTAGCTCACTATAACTCCTGTGCCTTAAACATTTATAAAGATTATACCAAAAGAGCTATATTGATTAGCTAAACATCACAAAAAAGCTCTTTAAAAAAATTGTTTATGTAGTCTATTAAGTTTTATACTCTTATCACTCTTAAAGCACTTTTGTAATACAATAACTTAATTAAATTATGGAGTATCTAGGTGGCGTTGGCATTAGCAAGAAAATATAGACCAAAATCTTTTAGCGATTTAATAGGGCAAGAAGCTGTAGCAAAAACCCTATCTTTAGCCCTTAGTAGCTCTAAATTATCACATGCATATCTGTTTTCTGGAATAAGAGGTAGCGGAAAAACCTCTACAGCTAGAATTTTTGCAAAAGCTCTATTATGCGAGAGAGGACCTACTAATAATCCATGTCAAGAGTGTGAACAGTGCGTTATGGCAAATGAGGGCAGACATATTGATATAATAGAGATGGATGCCGCAAGCAATAGGGGTATAGAAGATATTAAAGAGTTAATCGAACACACCAAATATAAGCCCTCAATCGGAAGATTTAAAATATTTATAATAGACGAAGTCCATATGCTAACAGTTCAAGCATTTAATGCACTTCTAAAAACGCTAGAAGAACCACCAGATTTTGTAAAATTTATCTTAGCTACAACAGACCCGCTAAAGCTACCAGCTACAATTTTAAGTAGGGTTCAGCACTTTAGATTTAAAAAACTATCAGCAAAAGCTTTAAAAGAGCATCTTTCATTTGTGCTTCATCAAGAGGGCATAGAGTATGAAGATAGTGCATTAGATATTATTGCTAGAAGTGCTCAAGGCTCTGTTAGAGACTCTTTAACTCTGCTTGACCAAGCAATTGTTTATAGTGATGGAAAAGTAACAACTTCTAGTGTAACTAATATGCTAGGAATTGTAGATCCAAATAGATTAAATGAGCTTATAAAACTAATAATAAATAAAGATAAAGATGGTGTTATAGAGTTTATTAATGAGTTTTCTAACTATGAAGCAGAGATGATTTTAGATGAACTAACATTGCATATTCAAGATAAATTGTTAAATCAAGATTCAGAACTTAATACTATTATAATAGATAGATTTTTTAGAATTTTAGCAGATGGTAAAAGATTGCTCTCTATTGGTAGTAGCGGAGAGTTTGTTTTGGCATTAACACTATTTAAAATGATAGAGGCTGTAAATATCCACTCAATAGATGAGATGATTCATAAACTTCAAAATGAACTAAATACAAATATTAATAGTACTAAAACTATAGATTCTAAAGCTGATAGTAAAAATAATAGTATTACAAATACTCCTAAATTAGAAGAAAAAGATAAATCTAAAGAGCTTTTAGCATCAGCAGAGAGTAAATTTAAAACTTTAATTAGTAAAATTTATGATAGAAACTATCAATTAGGTAAAATATTTGAAGAGAATATTACATTTATTAGTTATGAGAATAATCTTTTAACTTGGGAATCAACAGTAGAGGGCGAAGAGAAAAAAGAGCTTATTAAAAGCTGGGCAATTATAAGACACTTTGTAGAAGAGATTTTTGGTATAGATACAAAAATAGATAATATCTCAAAAAAAAAATCTATAACTGATAAAAATTTATCTCCAAATAATGAAGAAAATAGAGAAAAAGAAGAGGTTTTGCAAAAGAGCAGTTGTATAATGCCAGAAGGAAAAACACCAGCAAGTATAGATATAGACCCAAAAGAGTTACTAAATGAACCAATGGTAAAAGAGTTTATCAAAGTTTTGGAGCCAAAAAGAGTAATTGTGAAGCAAAAAAGTTAATTTTTTTCACTTTTTTTAAAAATTAATCACTTTTTTATAAAATTTTTATCTAAAGTTTTAAATTTCTGCTATAATGCCAAAGCGATATAGCATTTTTATTTTTAAATAAGCCTATTTTAGATATAAATATTAAAAGAATAGTATAGTTATTTTTGTTTACTTCTAAAATAGACTATTGCATAAAGAATTAACAAATTTATGGCGGTGGATATATGAGAATATTAACAATTGGTCTCAGTGAAGAGTTTGCAAAAGAGTTAGAAAAAGAGATTTCTAAATACTTTATATGCATTCTTGATAGTGCCGAAGATTTATATGATGCAACAAACTTTACATATTTTAGACATTATGAACTAATTATTGTTGTTGATGAAAAGATGAAATACGCTATGGAGCGTTTTGTAAAAGAGATAAAGCTTAAAAAGCCTGAGACTAAAATTTTGGTTTTAACAGACTCAGAAAAAAACCATAAAGAGTTTTTTGATTTAAAAGTTGATGATATTATTGTAAGACATAAAGACCAAGCCGATCTATTAGCCGCAAGAGTTTTAGCTAATATGAGAAACCTATATGGCACTAAAATAGAAATAGATAAATTAACAATAGATATAACTAATAAAAAGATAAAATATGATGATAAAATAGTAACGCTAAATGGTAAAACTTTTGATATTTTAGTATATTTGGCTCTTAGAAATCAAAGAGTATTTAGCAAAGATGAAATTATTAACGCTCTTTGGGAAGAGCCAGAATATGTAAGTGATAATACTGTTGAGGTGGCAATTAACCAAATTAGAAAAAGACTTAAAAGTATTCTTGGCTTTCAAGTAATTCATACAGTTAGAAGAAGAGGATATAAATTTTCATCAAATGTATCTCAGGTTAAATCTTAATTTTTAGAAATCTCTATATCTTTTAAGATTTGTTCTTTTAACTCATTTATTGAATTAAACTTTTTATTCTCTCTAATAAATTCTAAAAACTCTACAAAAATTCTATCTTTAATAAAAGATTGATTAAACTCTTCTAAAATATGCACCTCTATAGCAAAACTATTATCAATTGTAGCTCTATGTCCAATAAATCCAATAGCTTTATAGCTTTTATTATTAAATTTTACATTAACTTTAAATACTCCGTTTGGTAAGGTGTAATTTATTACTTTTAAATTTATTGTTGGCACTAACTCTTTGCCACCTATTCCTTGCCCTTTTATTTGGTATCCATCAATCCGATACGCTCTATTTAAAAGCTCGTTTGCAAGTTTTATTTCGTTATTTTCTATAAGTTTTCTAATTACTCTTGAATGAACGGAAATATCTCTTTTTTTAACTTCGCTAACAACTTCTATTTCGCCTTTAAAATGCTTTTTTAAAAACTCTATATCGCCGCTTTTATTTTTGCCGAATTTAAAATCGTATCCTATTACTATTTTTTCTAAATTCGGAAAATCAAGTTGTAATTTTTGCAAAAATTCAAGCGCGCTTAAATCTTTTATTTTTTGCAAATGGTAAAAAAATATCGGTTTATTTATAAAAAAGCTTCGCTTCCATCCGGGCGTTAGTGTGGCACGATTATGCTCTATTACAACAACAGCTTGAGCTAAATTTATTAACTTTTGATGCGCAATATGCACCCCGTCAAACGAGCCTATCGTAATTGATTTAATATTATTCAAAACCATCCTTTATAAAGGTGTAAAAATACTCTATATTTCCATCTTTTCCGCTAATTTTACTCTCTTTTGTATCTAAAAGTCTCCAATTTAGCCGTTTTGTGTATTCTAAAAAGTTCTTTTTCGCTTTAGCAATTTCGCTTTTATCTATAACAACCCCTTTGCTATTTCGCTTTGCATTTTTGCCCACTTCAAATTGCGGTTTAAATAAAAGCACTATTTTTGTGCCCACTTTTGCTAAATTATTAATGCTATCAACAATTTTTAGTAAAGATATAAAAGA
>CAZCOI010000114.1:0-3193 GCA_964500335.1 uncultured Nitratifractor sp. | reverse complement strand
AAAATTATAACCTCTTGGTGAAATGTTTTTTTCATAAAAAAATTCATATTGTAAAGATTGTCCAATACCTCTTACATAATCAGTTACTCCTATATTCCCAGCTTTACATTCTATAATAGCTTTGATTTGATTATTTTCTATTAATGTAAAATCAGCTGTTATACCATTTATATAAGTATCTTCGTGAATATACTGTGTATTATTTGATAATGATAAAATATTATTAATACCAGTTCTTACTTCATGATTATGTAATATTAGATCATGAACTAAATTTTCTCTCATATGCTACCTTTATATTTAATTTTGCAATTCTAACATATTATATTTATATTAAATAAAAGAACTATTTATTCATGGAACATTATAGCGTAAATTGCTAAAAAATATGGATTAATGGGACATAAAAAATGTAGTGTTAATAAATGGGTTTTTAATAACAAAGTGTCATATTTTTTGCAAGTTTCCATAAAATGGAATAAAATTTTAAATGGCAAAATGTCTTGTTAATTGATTTAGATTTATTATTTGGACATTAGTGTCTGTTAATTGTTTAATATTGGCATTAACAGACATTTTTGTCTTGTTAATTTTAAAGGGTGATTATGCAAAAAAAGAAGTTATTAGATATTGTAAGAGATAAGATAAGGTTTAAGCATTATAGTTTATCGACTGAGCGAACATATATTTATTGGATAAAATATTATATATTGTTTCATAACAAAAAGCATCCAATAAATTTGGCTAAATTAGAGATAGAGCAGTTTTTAACATATCTTGCAACTACTAAAAAAGTTTCGCCTACTACGCAGAATCAGGCATTTGCTGCAATTTTGTTTTTGTATAGAGATGTTTTGGGTATAGATATGAGTAGTTGGAATACTGGCTCTTAGAGCCAAAGAGAGAAAAAGAATACCAGTTGTTTTAACAAAAGAAGAAGTTAAAAGTATTATAGAGCAACTTTGTGTCAGGGTTCAGAGTTAAGAGTTAAGAATTAAGTGTCAAATGTTAAGCTAAAATACACCACATATGCATAGTAAAAATGTACCACTAAAATACACTACAATCTTCTAAAAAAATTAGAAGAGGAGATATAGTGTATGATAACATATGAGGAGTTTATAGTGATACATACACTACATAGACAAGGGCATTCAATAAGATCAATTGCAAGGATTACAGATATAGATAGAAGGACAATAAGTAAGCGTCTAAAAGAAAAAGAGATGGCACCTTATAAAAAGAGGAGATATCCAAGTAAATTAGATAAATATAAAGAGTATATTAATACAAGACTTTTACAAGCACTACCAAATCGTATTCCATCAAGTGTTATTTTAGAAGAGATTAACCAAAGAGGATATAAGGGGAAAATAAGAATTTTACAAAACTATATGTCACAATGGTATAAGAGCCATTTAAATAAAGATAAACAAAAGAGTGTAATAAGATTTGAAACAGAACCTGGATTTCAAGCACAAGTAGATTGGACAATAATAAGAAGTGGTAAAGAGCCTATATATGGATTTGTAATGATTTTAAGTTACTCAAGAGCACCTTTTATATATTTTACTAACTCAATGAAACAAGAGATATGGCAAGAGTGTCATAAAAGAGCATTTGCCTATTTTGGAGGGGTTACTAAGACAATTCTTTATGATAATTTAAAAAGTGCAATTATACAAAGAGATAAATATGGTAAAAATAGACATGGTTTTAATAAAGAGTTTCTTGACTTTTCTAAAGGGTGGTTTATACCAAAAATATGTAAACCATATAGAGCACAAACCAAAGGAAAAGTTGAAAAATTAAATAGATATATTAAAGAGAACTTTTATATTCCATTAAAAGCATCACTTAAAGGTAGTGGAATTTCTATTACACCAGAGCTTTTAAATAGTTATATTTTTGGTTGGATTGAGCGTACTAATGAGCGCATACATGCAACAACTAAAGAGAAACCATCAGATAGATTAAAAATTGAAAAATCATATCTGTTACCATATATTCCTAAAGAGATTAAATATAACAAGAAAAAAGAAAAAAATATCATTAAAATACCTAATATAGATATTAGCTACTATACAAAATTGAGTGATTATGAAAAAGAGTTACTTCAAGGAGTTGATTATGCTTCATAAACAGATTGAAACTTATTGTAAAGAGTTTAAACTTCCTGCTATATTTGAAAACTATCAAGCAGTTGCAAATTTAGCTGTAAAAGAGTCTTTATCATTTAGTGAGTATTTGCTTAAACTTTTAGAAGCTGAAGCTAAACAAAGAGCTTTAAGAGGTAAAGCTATGACACTTAGAACTGCTGGTTTTCCTGTTGTAAAAAGAGTTGAAGAGTTTGATTATAAAGCAACATCACTTAACCGTTCACAAATTAATGAATTAGCTACACTTAGTTTTATTGAACGCACAGAAAATATTTTGCTTCTTGGTCCAAGTGGAGTAGGTAAAACACATTTAGCTATTGCTTTAGGTTATCTTGCTACACAAGAGAGAATTAAGACACGATTTATAACAATAGCTGACCTTCTTTTACAGCTTGAGACTGCTTTAGTTACCAATAAGCTTGATTACTATTTTAAAAAAATTATCAATGTTAATCGTCTTTTAATTTTAGATGAATTTGGTTATATCAAACTTAATGAAACTCAGGCAAATTTATTATTTCAAATAATTAATAAAAAATATGAAACTGGCTCAATTATTATTACTAGTAATTTACCATTTACTAAATGGAAGGAGGTACTTAATAATGACGAAGCATTAACTGCTGCTATATTAGATAGACTTATTCACCACTCTCATATTATTAATATTCAAGGTGAAAGCTATCGTCTTAAGCAAAAAAGAAAAGCAGGTATTATTTAAAAAAAGAGGTGCAACTTTTTTGTTGCTTTATGGTACATATTTGCTTTGCATTTTGGTACATTTTTGGATTGCACTTGACACATCCAAGTGCAGCCACTACTTATAACAACTTGGCAGGACTCTATGAGTCAATGGGAGCATACGAAAAAGCAGAACCACTCTATCTAAAAGCCTTGAAGATAGTAAAAAAGGTATTGGGCGAGGAGCATCCAAATACGGCTGGCTCTTATAACAACTTGGCAGGACTCTATGAGTCAATGGGAGCATTAGAGAGGGCAGAACCACTCTATCTAAAAGCTTTGAAGATAAGGGA
>CAZCOI010000113.1:0-11180 GCA_964500335.1 uncultured Nitratifractor sp. | reverse complement strand
TTGATATTGCAAGGACTTAAACTATATTTACAAAGGCTAATAACTTAAACTTAAGATAAAATTAAGTTTAGCTTAGCTTTTGTATCTTTCCTTTTGTGGCTTTTATTTTATACACAACGCTACTATTTAAAAACTCTCGCTCAATATCAAAGATTTCTAGTTTTTTTAGTTTGTACTCTAGCTCTCTTTGGTTAGAGTAGCTAATCTCTATAGAGTGTTCTATTAGCTCTAAATACTCCTCTAAATTTGCAATATCAATAACAGCATTGGCAGCTTTTCCATAAGCTCTTGCCATACCTCCAACACCCAATTTTATCCCTCCAAAGTATCTAACAGTAATTATTGCGCAATCTATTAGCTCTTTTCCTCTTAAACAGTTTAGTGTTGGAACTCCTGCGCCTCCTTTTGGTTCACCATCATCACTGCTATTTTCTACAACTTGTTTATACTCATTTAGCTCTCTTTTTGCCCACACTATATGGTTTGCTTTTGGATGTTCTTGTTTTAATTTTAATAACATCTCTTTAAACTCTCTAATAGGTACCAAATATGATATAAATTTTGACTTTTTAACCTCAATTTGTGTATTATATACATTATTAACTATCTTCATAAAGGTATTATACTGAAAAATTTATACGATGTAGCAATTATTGGAGCTGGAGCTAGCGGATTAACCTTAGCAATATTGTTAGCACAAAAGAGAAAAAAAGTTATATTACTTGAGCGCCAAGATAGAGGCGGCAAAAAGATTTTGGCAAGCGGAAATGGACACTGCAATATAGGAAATTTAAATATCTCTTCCAAAAAGTATAAAGCAAACAACAAAGAGCTTATAACATATTTGATTAACAACTGTTCACCAAAATCTATAGTAGATTTTTTTAATACTTTAGGATTAGAAATCATTAATAAAAGTGATGGAAAACTCTTTCCTAAATCTATGGAGGCAAAATCTGTACTAAATCTTTTAGAGGCAAAAGCAAAATCTTTAAATATTGATATATTTTATAATATTAAAGATTTGCAAATCGACTCTTCTTTTATATTAAGTTTTAATAACAATAAAGTTAAAGCAAAAAATTTAGTAGTTGCCACAGGCTCAATTGCCGCACCGCAACTTGGAGGCAATAGCAGTGGATTAGATATTGCAAAAAGTTTTCACCATACTATAACAACTCTTCTTCCAGCTCTTGTCCCTCTAGCAAGTAAAGATAAAATTTGTAAAGCTTTAAATGGCTTAAAAATTGATGTTTTTGTAAAACTATTTATAAACAATAAAGAAAGAACATCTGTTCATGGTGATATTTTATTTAGAAATTATGGAGTAAGCGGTCTTGCTATATTAGATTTAAGCATAGAAGCTGTAAAAGCGATAGATAATAAGCAAGATATCTTTATAGTAGTAGATTTTTTAAAAGATTATAAAAAAGATAAAGCAATTAAATATCTAAAAAGCAAAGTAGATAAAAATAGAGCCCTGCCAATCAATCTATGGCTAAATGGTTTTATTCACTCTAAACTAGCAAATTTCATAACAAAAGAGTTAAATTTAGAAAATTTAACTGAAAGAGATTTAAATAGCTCTACAATAAAAAAGATTGCAATAGCTTTAAAAGAGTATAAGATAAAAATAGAAAATTTTAGAGAGTTTAAATATGCTGAAGTTGCACTAGGAGGAGTTAATAGCAATGAGATTAACAACAATTTTGAGAGTAAATTAAAAAAGAATCTATATTTTATTGGAGAAGTTTTAGATGTTGTTGGGCAAAGAGGAGGATATAACTTCCACTTTGCATGGTGTAGTGCAATTTTAACTGCTAAAAATTTTAATTAATGAGTATCTATTAAAGATCTATATATCTTTGAGGTAAGATTATTTATACTAATATCTTTATTAATTAAAATATAATCATTCCCACCTTTATTAATATTTGTAGCTTTAAAAGCTTTATTGCTTAATACAACATTACAACTATATCTATTAAATCCATCTTCTCTGCTTTTTGCAAATAATATCTCAACATCTCCTGCATGATGGTCTCCATATGTTCCATATATATTTGTCCCAAGCAGATGATTCATTAAAGGAATATTTGCATCTTTAAACTGATCTAATCCTCTAATCTTTTTAATATCTCCTCTTTTATCATCTACTACAACAAAAGGAATCTCATTATGTAACTTATTATATACATCTTTAGTTGCATTATATGCAATATCTGTAGCGGCTAAGTTAAAATCCTTGCTACATCCTTTATCTAAAGGGTTGCATCCTAATCCAAAGATAACCTCTTTTACTTTTAATTTAAAAAGCTCAAGTCTTTGAGGATCAGAAAGATATTTACTTAAAAAGATTAACTTCCCTCCAGTTGCATAAGTTACTGTTTTATCGTTATGAGACTCAAGTAGATTAGTAAGAGCAGTAACTGCTGGATCAGTTTGACTATCATAAATTAAAGATGAATAATCTTCTATATTATTAGTCAATTTACTCCTAAAAGTTCTATCATTACTATTTGTAGATATTGCTAAAGGAATATCAGAGTTAAACTCCTCTAAAATTGAACGATACAGCATATTAGTTTTATTACTTACATCTGCCTCTGTAGTCAAAATTAAGCCAACATTTACCTTATTAATTTTATGCTCATATATTGTACTAAGAAGTAAAGGTATATAATCTGGATCGTATGAATCATTATCAATAACTAAAGTGTCACTAGATGCATAGCTACTACTTCTTTCATTAATATTAAAGAGTTTATCTAAGTATTCACAACCAGATATAAAAAAAGCAATGATTAATGGTAATATAAATTTCAAGCAAATCCTTTTATTTGTGTTAATATTGTGTAAATACACAATGATATATTACCACATCTTGCTATTTTTTTGCTTAAAAAATTTAAAAAATTACTTTTTATTATTATTGTTGTTTATAAATGTTAATTAATGATTGATATATCTCTTTTGTCTTCTTATTAATATCTAAATCTCTATTTATTAAAATATAATCATTCCCACCCTTTTTAATATCTGTAGCTTTAAAAGCTTTATCTTTTAATGATACATTACACTTATACCTATTAAAATTATCTTTTCTACTTTTTGCAAATAAAATCTCTATATCTCCTGCATGATGGTCTCCATATGTTCCATATATATTTGTCCCAAGCAGATGATTCATTAAAGGAATATTTGCATCTTTAAATAGATCTAACCCTCTAATCTTTTTAATATCTCCTCTTTTATCATCTACTACAACAAAAGGTATTTTATTATGCAATTTATTATACACATCTTTAGTCGCATTATATGCAATATCTGTAGCGGCTAAGTTAAAGTCCCTGCTACATCCTTTATCTAAAGCATTACACCCTAACCCAAAAATAACCTCTTTTACTTTTAATTTAAAAAGTTCAAGTCTTTGAGGATTGGAAAGAAATTTACTTAAAAAGATTAACTTCCCTCCAGTTGCATAAGTTACTGTTTTATCGTTATAAGACTCTAGCTTCTCTTCTAAAGTTTCAATTGCCTCCTCTGTATCAGTATCGTTAATAATTTGAGTATAGTTTTCTAAATTATCTGTTAGCCTACTTTTAAATACCCTATCATTAACATTATGTGCAATTGTTAATGGAATATTAGAATTAAACTCCTCTAAAATAGAGCGATATAGCATATTTGTTTTATTTGATACTCCATCCTCAGATATAATAATTAAACCTATATTAACATTTTTCTCTTTATGCTCATAAATACTATTTAAAAGCAACGGTATATAATCTGGGTCATAAACATCATTATCTATTATTAAAACATCTTTTGTACTCTTTTTTACAATTTCTTGCTCACTCAACTCTTTTTGATGTTTTATATTGCTAGATAACAAATCATCTATCTCACATCCACTAAATAAAATTGCAGTTAATAAAAGTGCTATTTTTTTTATCATTATTGTGCCTTTACATATAATATACACAATTATAGATAATTTTAAATAAATAGAATCTTAAAATTTACCATAAAATGGAATAATTTATTTAATTAATATCTAAAAATGGTTAATTTATCCTTTTATTTCCCTCTTCCCACTCAATAAATCTATATTTTGGGTCATCTTTTACTTTTATAAAATATAACCTACCGCTCCTCCTCCATGCATCTAAAATAACTCCATTTTTAAAGTCTCTACTCCCTTTTTTAACTACTACTATTACATTATGCTCATCTAATTTATCTGCATTTGCCCTGCCCCACTTAAAATCAAAACTTTTAAAATTCCTGCTTTTTATCTCTTTTGCTAAATCTTCTACAAAATGAAAACAAAGCCCTCTACTTCTTTGCCCACTATTTACCAAAAAGTTATGATAAAGTGGCGGAGAGACAAGATTATATCGATTTGCTAATAACTTTGAATGCGTTACTGCCAAGGTTGCTAGCTCTTTTGCCTCCTTTTTATCACCACCCAAATCTATCAACATATTTGTAACTTCTTCAATTTTTATATTATCTTTTGGGCTATATATTGAGCTATATTTAACAGAGCTACAGTTACTAAGTGTAAAAATTATTGCAAAAATTATTAAAACTATTCTCATAATTTTTTCTATTTTTTGTATAATTGTATCTAATTTTAAAAAAAGGAACTACTTTGAGGTACATATTTTTAACTTTTCTAATAACTCTGTCAATCTTTGCACAAAATTTCGATTTAAAAGTAAAAAAGGCAATTGTAAAAATTTACACATCAGCAAAAGAGCCAAGCTATAAAAAGCCTTGGATTAGCCGAACCACAAGGTCAAGCGGAAGCGGAGCTGTTATAGCAAATAATTTGATTTTAACAAACGCCCATGTTGTAGCAAACTCTACATTTATTGAGGTTCAAAGATACGATTTAGCAAAAAGATTTATTGCAAAAGTTGTTGCAGTATCTCATGAACTAGATTTAGCGCTAATTACCACAGAAGATAAAGAGTTTTTCAAAGATATTACACCTTTAACAATTGGCAACTTACCAGAAAGTGAGCAAAAAATTTTAGTTTATGGCTACCCTATGGGAGGAAAAACTCAAAGTGTTACATCTGGTGTGGTTTCAAGAATTGAGCATCAAAGATATGTACATAGCGGAGAGAAATTTTTAGCAATTCAAGTTGATGCCGCAATAAACCCTGGAAATAGCGGAGGTCCAGCAATTAGTAATGGTAAAATAGTAGGGGTTGTAATGCAAGGAATTACATTTAGCCAAAATATAGGCTATCTGGTTCCTACTGTTATGATAAAACACTTTCTAAAAGATTGGAGTGATGGTAAAATAGATGGTGTACCTCAACTTCATCTATTTATATCTAAACTAGAAAATCCAGCGGCAAAAAGATATTATGGATTAAGCAAGAAACAGACAGGAGTTATTGTAGATAAGGTTATGCCTTTAGGCAATAGTGCTGGCAAACTTAAAAAAGGAGATATAATACTCAGTATTGATGGTATTAAAATAGAAGATGATGGAACAGTAGCATTCAGAAAAAATGAATACACTTCAGCTAAATATTTAACAGACTTACATCAATTTGGTGATAGTGTAAAGTTAAAAATTTGGAGAGATAAAAAAGAGATAGATGTAACAATTAAAATGGATAAACCAAATAGCGATGTTTGGCTAGTTAAAAGTTTTCAATACGATAAAGACCCAACATATTTTATATATGGTGGATATCTATTCTCCCCTTTAGTTGAAAACTTAGTAGATAGCGGAAAAGGTAAAAATTGTGCAATATATAGCCTTATAAATAAGTTTGCTACAAAAGATAAAAAAGATCAGCCAATCTTATTAGGAGTCTTTGCAGATAGAAGCAACAGAGGAAATCAAGACCTATTTAACTACCTGCCTGTTAAACTAAATGGCAAAAAAATTAAAGATTTTAAAAGTTTTTATAAAGATATTTTTGAACAAAAAGACGGCTTTATTGTATTAGAAGATAGCAATAATATGCAAGTAATTATCGATGTAAAAGAGGCAAGAGAGAGACACAAAAAGATTTTACAAATGTATAATGTAGAGTTTGATAGATCTAAAGATTTAAGAGATGCAAATATTACAAATGGAATTTAGATGGTTTTTGAAAATTTAGAAAAGATAAAAAATTTAACATTAAAAGAGAAAGAGACTCTTTTAAATCCAAAAAATAGCTATAAATTAAAAAAAGGTTTGCATAGATCTAATATGATGCTAAACCCTCTTAACTTAAAGCATCTAAATAGGATTGATAATTTACAAGCAGATGCAATTACTCTAAATTTAGAAGATGCAATAGCTCCATCTAAAAAGAAAGAGGCACTAATTAATATAGCTCTTTTTTTAAGCAATTTAAAAGAGACAAAAAGCGAAATTATAATTAGAGTAAACCCTTTATATAGCGGCGGATTAGAAGAGATAGAGTTTTTAAAAGATTTTACATTTAATGCTATTAGAGTTTCTAAAGTTAAAAACTATAACGAAATAGAAAAAACCTTAAATATATTACCAAACAAAGAGGTACATATCTCTTTAGAGACAAAAGAGGCTTTTAAAAATTTAAGCAGTTGGAAAATAGATTCACGATTTAGTAGAGCAAACTTAGGAATTTTAGATCTATTAGCAGATTTAAAACTTCCTCAATCCCTGCTAAAAGTTAAAAATGAGACAATTAGCTATATCTTAACAAAATTTTTAATAGATTCTAAAAGCATAGGTATTGAGCCGGTATCTTTTATGTATCAAGATTATAAAGATACAAAAGGCTTTGAAGAGTTTTGTAAATGGGAACATACTTTAGGCTTTAATTCAAAAGCTTGTATGGGTCCAGCACAAGTTGATATTGCAAATAGAATCTTTGCCCCATCAAAAGAAGAGATAACTAAAGCAAAAGAGATAAAATTAGCCTTTGAAGAGTCTAGCAAAAAAGGAGTTAATGGATTTATACACCAAAAATATGGCTTTATAGATGAACCAGTTTATAAAGATGCACTAAATTTACTATCTAAACTAAATTAACTACAAAATAGAAAAAATCTACAAAAAACTTACTTTTTTCATATTATTGACATTTTTTAAGTAGTTTTTTATCTTTTATGATAAAATACCGCCGTTTTATGGTAAAAAAATAATATTAGTAAATTTAAAAAGTTTTTATAAAAGTTACATAAAAATTTAAATAATTGCATAAAATGGTAGTTATTTTATATAAAAATGAAATATTTTTTTAACAAAATTTAAAAACTTGTTACAATAATGCCATAGAATGAAATTATTTAAAGGATTTAAGATGAAAAATTTAATTTTATCTGCATCATTGGTCTCTGTTTTATTTACAGGATGCCAATTAGATTTAAACAAAAGTGATAGTTACAGATATGAAGAGGAGTTTCATAGCAAATATGATAAAAGATTACAAGAGAATCCAAACTATAAATTAAATGTTAAAGATTTGGATTTATGGCAAGATATACAAGATGATAGTATATTTTGTTACTCTACTGTAGATACTCCAAAAGAGAAGATGCAAAAATTAATAGAGGGCATTAGAAGTGAAATACCACTAGATTGTAATGGAGGTATGGATACTTCAGGAGGCTATAGTTGTCTATTAGAGAGCGAGCTTTTAGATACTACAGCAAAAGAGCACTCAGTAGATTTTGCAGATGGTAGCGTATCTAAAACTCTTGAACAAAGAGCTAAAGATAATGGCTATAATGGAGACCTTATAGTTGGTGGCACTTTAGTTCAAAACTCTTTAGATGAAAAAGAGATGGTATTAATGTTAGAAAAAAAGATGAAAAGCGATGCAAACTTCTGCTCATATATAGTTAGCAAAAAGACAAAAGATTTAGGCGTCGATTATGAAGAGAAAGATGGCAAAAGATATTGGAGTATTATATTAGGGAATGAGAAGTAGAGGGTAAATTAATTTTAAAGCTTTTTCTATGAATTTCGCAGTAGCCATATTTGGCTATTGCTTCTAAATGTGCTTTTGTACAATAACCTTTATGTTTATCAAAATTATAATTTGGATATACTTTCGCAAACTTAATCATTAACTTATCTCTATATACTTTTGCTAATATGCTAGCGGCTTTTACCGATTCTACTTTGCTGTCAGCTTTTATTAATGTCTCTATATTATCAACACCAAATGAGCTATTGCCATCAAATATAAATTTTGAACCTTTAAAATGCTCTTTTATAGCCTTTAGTGCCTCTTTAATAGCTTTGCTTAAGCCAATTTCGTCTATTTTTTGAGCGCTTATTTCATAAATATAATATTTTGAACTCTCTTTTATTATTTTATATAACTCTTCTCTTTTTTTTGCAGTTAATTTTTTTGAATCTTTAAGACCATCAATATTTTTAAAAAGTTTTACCCCAGCAACTACTAAAGGTCCAGCAATTGGACCTCTTCCAGCCTCGTCTATTCCACAATATTTACTATAATCTATGCTTTTTATATCAAATAAAGATGGGTTATTTTGCTTCATTAATCATCCATTTACCGTTTGTTATTTGGTAGTTAATTGTGTTATATTATAATTCTAACATAAGAGGTTTAAAAAGAGATTTTTAACCTCTGTCTCCTTGTTTTGTTTTAGTTTAAAGTTAGAAGAGTTTTCCTCCTTGTTTTCTCTTTTATGTTTTAAAAAAAGTAATCAGACCCTTCAGCCCCCAAAGGGGCGAACCTGTAAAAGTTTAATTTAACTATTGTTTTCTAAATCTTCAAGAAATTTAGCCGCTTTTGTCTGACCCAATTTTAATGCATAATCTTTTGCACTCATACCATATTTATCTTTTTGATTAATATTAGCACCCTCTTTAATTAAAAACTCCATTAATTTTATATCATTAAAACTTGCCGCTAGCATTAGTGGTGTAAGGCCGCTTTTTCTTGAGCTTTCAGTTAAGCTTATTCCATTCTCTTTGCAAAGTTTAATTATATCTTCTCTTCTATATTTTATTGCAAAATCAATAGCGCCTAACCCCTCTTTTGTAGTATAAGTTATATCCATTCCATTATCAATTAAAAGCTCAATTGCCTCAAGTGAAGCCCCAGTTTGAATTAAATAAAACAGAAGCTGTATCTCATCATACTCATCTAAATCATACTCTATACCAATCTCTACTTTGCAGTTTAAATCATACTCTTTGCTCTTTAAGAGCCTTTTTATCTCTACAAGAGAGTCATTTTTTATAGCATCTAATAAATCTTTCACTACTTCATCCCATCAAATGGATTTAAACCGCCAAACATATTTAAAGCTTTACTTTTTTTATTATCTTCTGCCATTTTAAGAGCATCATTTATTGTAGCAATTAGTAAAATTTGTAAAGAGTCTTTATCTTCTAACAAAGAGTCATCTATATTAATATCAATAATCTCACCAGCTCCATTTGCGCTTACCTCTACCAAACCACCGCCGCCTTTTGCTGTACAAGTAACAGATTTTATCTCATCTTCTATCTCTTTAGCCTTATCTTTCATCTGCTCTAGCATCTCTTGCATTTTACTCATATCTAAATTACCAAACATTACTCTAATCCTTCAAACTCTTGTTCTATATTATTATCATCATCTAAAATAACAATTTTTGGCTTAAACTTATCTGCCTCTTTTAAAGTAAGCTCTGTATAAGCAATAATAATAATTTTATCGCCAATATGTACTTTTCTAGCCGCCGCACCATTTAAACAAAACTCTTTTTTACCAGCCTCTCCGGCAATTATATATGTACTAAAGCGCTCACCATTATTGATATTTACAATATCAACCTTTTGACCAACTCTCATATTAGAAGCTTTTAGTATATCTTTATCAATTGTAATTGAACCTACATAGTTTAAGTTAGCTTCTGTAACAGTAGCTCTATGAATTTTGCTATAAAGCATTGTTATTGTCATGGATGTTACCTCGTTAAATCTTTATAATATTATTATACCAAAAATTGTGAAAGAAAAAAGAAGTTTAAGTAGCAAAAAATTTGCTACTTATTGAGCCATAGAAGCAGGACTTATTGGTTCGCCCCAAAACTCTTCTGCTATTACATACTCCTCTACAACTTTACCACCAATTAGGTGTTCATCTATAATTCTATCGATTTTCTCTTTTGTTAAATTTACATACATTGTATGACCCGGCTCTACAAGCATAACAGGGCCTTGTTGGCATCTACCAAGACAGCTTGTTTGAATTGGCTGAACTGTACCCATAATACCTTTAGTCATAAGTTTTTGTGCCATATATCCAAATAGCTCTTGACTCTCTGGATTATTTTGACTAACACAACTTGGTTTTGGCATACCCGGAGGCGCACTCTGTTGGCACTTAAAAATATAAAAAGCAGGTTGTGGCATTCCACTCATCATCATAGTTATCTCCTTATAAATTAAATAGGAGTAATTTACTCCTGTTTATATAGAGCAGATTTTAGCAGATAAATATAAATATTAGTTAAATATATAATAATTTTTAGATAAAATTCGTATAAAATGTAACATTAAGGGGATATTTTATGAAAAAAGTAGCAATTAACGGGCTTGGAAGAATTGGGAAAATGGTGCTTTGGAACTATTTTACAAAAGAGCAGAGCGATTTTGAAATAGTTATGGCAAATGGAGGAAGTGGAACAACTGAAGATTTAGCTTATATGTTAAAGTTCGATTCAACTCATGGGCGTTTCCCTGCAGTTATAGAGTATGATGATGAGAACTTAATAATTAATGGCAAAAAGATTAAAATCATTAGCGAAAGAGACCCAGCAAAACTGCCACTTGAGGGTATCGATATTGTATTAGAGTGTACAGGTAAATTTACAAAAAGAGCAGATGCTCAAAAGATGATAGATGCAGGTGCTAAAAAGGTTTTAATCTCTGCTCCAGCAAAAGAGGAAGATATAACTATTGTTTTTGGTGTAAATGAAGAGCTTTATGACAACCAAAAACACAATATTATCTCAAATGCAAGTTGTACTACCAACTCTTTGGCTCCAGTTATGAAGGTGCTTGTAGAGAACTTTGGTGTAAAATCGGCTCATATTACTACAACTCACGCTTATACATCTAGCCAGGTAACAATCGATAGAAAAAAACCGGGCAAACATCGCCGTGGGCGTGCAGCTGCTGTAAATATTATCCCAACAACAACAGGTGC
>CAZCOI010000112.1:0-4603 GCA_964500335.1 uncultured Nitratifractor sp. | reverse complement strand
AAAACTTGTACTAAGAGTGGCACTGCAAAAGCTGGTCAATATGCAAACTTGGCAGTTGTAACAGCAAAAGATCCATTAGGAAAGAGTGTAAGCGATAAAGATTCATCACACTACTATGGTAAGAGTGGAGCTTGTCTTGGCAACTTTGTATGGCATGATAAAAATGCAAATGGTATCCAAGATAATCAAGAGAGTGGCGTAGCAGGCGCTAAAGTTGAATTAATAGATAGCAATGGTAATCCTGTAAAAGATATATATGGAAATATTGTAATGCCAATTACTACTAATAGTGATGGTATTTATAAGTTCTGTAAACTAGATGCAGGTAAATATATAGTAAAGGTAACACCACCAAATGGGTACTATATATCTCCTAAAAATCAAGGAACAAATAATGCAAAAGATAGTGATATTGAACCAAGCACAGGTAAAACAGCACTAATAACGCTAAATGAGGGAGAGACAAATCTTAATTTAGATGCTGGATTGTATAAAAGTGCTTGTATTGGTGATTATGTTTGGTTAGATTATGATGGTGATGGAATTCAAGGTACAAATAGTAATGAAATAGGAATTGAAGGAGCAGTTGTAACTTTATTAGATGAAAATGGAGATAGTGTAACAGATATTAATGGCAATAGTGTGGCACCACAAACAACAGCTACAGATGGTAAATATCAATTTTGCAACCTAAAACCAGGGAAATATAAAATTAAAGTGCTAAAAGATGACCCTTTATATTATGTAACTTATAAAGATAAAGGGGATGATGAAGCTAAAGATAGCGATATTGATGCATCTAACTTTACAACTGATGTAATTATTTTAAATAGTGGTGATATTAATAATAAAGTAGATGCTGGATATTTTAAATGCGGTTCATTAATTGGGATTTATTCAATAATTCCAATGAATGGTATGAGTGCATATAGTATAGATAGTAGTATATTAGAAGGAATTGAAGTAAAAATATACGATGAACAAGGTAATCTATTTACAGAAGTAAAAACCAATAATAGTGGTAACTTTGAAGTAAATAATCTTTTGCCAGGTAAATATAAAGTGATATTTAGTGCACCAGAAAATACTAAATTAGCAACTCCAAAAGAGGCAATAATCACACTAAAAGCAGGTGGTAAAATCACAATTGAACCAACTCTTGCTCCTGCTGATGTTGATGATACTATTATAGAGAGTGAGCTTAACAAAGAGAAAAAAGAGTTTATAAAAGTCAAAGCCGCAGTTAGTGAAAATAGTATTAATACAAAAACTAACTCTGCAAGTGCTCTAAATACTCTATCATTTATAGGGCTATTTATTACAGTTATTGCCCTAGTTAGAAGAGAAAGAGTTTAAAACTCTTTCTTTTTATGCTACATATTATCCGCAATTAATATAAAAGTGTTAAAATATAATATATCTTTTTAGTAGGATTACTTATGGTATTAATGATAGATAACTATGATAGTTTTACATATAATATTGTTCAATATTGCCGTGAATTAGGAGCCAATTTAAAAGTTATAAGAAATGATGAGCTTAGTATCGAAGAGATAAAATCTTTAAAACCAAGTAAAATAATTTTATCACCAGGTCCTTCAACTCCTAATGAAGCTGGAGTAACACTAGATGTTATTAAAGAATTTAAAGATACAAACCCAATTTTAGGTGTATGTTTAGGACATCAATCTATTGCACAAGCTTTTGGTGCTAAAGTAGTAAGAGCAAAAAATATGATGCATGGCAAAACTTCAAAAATTAAAAAACTTAAAGATACTGTTATATTTAAAAATTTGCCATATGAGTTTACGCAAACTAGATATCACTCCTTAGTAGTGCAAAAAAGTGATATACCAGATGTAATAGAAATTACAGCAACAAGTTTAGATGATAATGAAATTATGGCCTTACAAATTAAAGGTAAGCCAATATATGGGGTCCAATTCCATCCAGAGTCTATAAAAAGTGAGTTTGGGCATAAGATTTTAAATAATTTTTTATCGCTGTAGTATATGAAAGAGTGTAAATTAAGTAGAAACTTTTTAATATATTTTTTTATATTCTATATTATAATTATACTTCTACTTATGTGGGTAACTCCACTTACATACTCTGAAGCAGATATACTATATAGTAATGATATAAATATAGATACCTTTTTAGTAAAAAAGATATACTCACTTACAAAAATTCCTATAATTTTAAGATTGCCATTTTTTCTAATATCTTTGGCAAGTTTATATTTTTATATAGAGATTTTAAAAAACTATTTTAATAGATGGGATAGCTGTTATAACTTATCTTTTTTTATCTATTTAATGACACCAGGAATATTTTTATCATTTATTTTAATTAATTATGCAACAGTACCTATATTTTTAACTTTAATGTTTATATATGCATATCAAAAAAAGATAGTTTTTTTAGAAATAGTATCATTAGTGTTACTATTCTTTACACATAGCGCACAATTTGTAGTATATGTTGCTGTAATTATTTATGCTTATCAAGATAAAAGATGGTGGCTTGTAATTTTATCTTTCATTTTAATTCTATTTAGTTCAGTTACAGAAAAATACTCAATAAGTGGTATTCCAAAAGGGCATTTATTACAATTAATTGGTATTTATGCAGCAATATTTTCACCTTTGCTATTTTTAGCAACTATATTTGCTATTTATAAAAGTACAATTAATAAAAGAAAAGATTTGCTATTAACTATTGCATTAACAGCATTTACACTCTCTATTCTATTATCGATTAGACAAAAAATCAAAATTCCAGACTTTACAGTCTTTTTTATTATTGCTACACCATTAGTTGTTTTACAATTTAAAAATAGCATAGATGTTAGATTAAAAGAGTTTAGAAAAGGATACTATTTAGTGTGTAAAATAATAGTTTTAGTGCTACTTTTAGAGACATCACTAATAATATTACATTATCCTTTATATAAATTATCTCCTAATAGAGATTGGCTAATAGATAATAGCATATATAAGGTACCTAATATCGTTAAATCGCTTAAAAAAGATAAAAGTAAGTGTAAAAAAGTAATAACAAATAAATCAAAGTCTCTTTATAAGTATTATGGAATTGATAACTGTCAATAACAAATGTTCCTAAAATACACAAAAAAGTTATTATTTTTATAACTTTTAGCTAACTTACAATCTTTCAAATATATCAGATGATATTATTCTTAAATAATCAATATTCAAGGAGAACTCAATGGCTCAAAAGGCAATTAGAGAGTATGATGCTAAGTCAATCTTAGCTAAGCATTGGGATAAATATTTCCCAAGCTTTACATACCCATACCAAACTGTTTTGGTACAAAGTGGAGATGAATTAAAACAAAAAGCTCAAGAGGCAACTTGGCTAAAAGAGAAACCTCTTGTAGCAAAACCAGATATGCTATTTGGAAAAAGAGGTAAAAATGGTTTAGTTTTATTTAAAGTAAATAAACCAGGTGATGTAACGCTTGAGGATGCGGCTAAATGGATTGATGAAAAGAGATCTCAAAAGCAAAAAGTATATTTCTCTTTCGATGGTGATACGCCTACAGGTGAGCCATCTGAGGACTACTTAACTCACTTTATTGTAGAGCCTTTCACCCCACACACTCAAGATGAAGAGTATTATATCTCTGCAACTGTTGTAGGTGATGAAGATGTTTTATATATGTCAGCAGAAGGTGGTATGGAAGTAGAAGAGAATTGGGATAAAGTAGTTGAAGTTAAATTCGCAATTACTGATAGCGAAGAAGAGATAGAAAATAAAATTCGTCAAAATATTCCAGCAGATGTAAAAGAAGAAGATAAAGAGGCATTTGCAGATTTTGCAATAGGTTTCTTTAAAGCATATAGAGAACTTAACTTTGCATACTTAGAGATTAACCCATTTGTTCTTCAAGGAAGAAATGTAGAGCTTCTTGATATGGTTGCAAAACTTGATGATACTGCAGGATTTATGATGACTGAAGAGTGGGGAGATATTGAATATCCAACTCCATTTGGTATGGAAGAGAAATCTCCAGAAGTATTAGCAGTAGAAGAGGCAGATGCAAAAACTGGAGCTTCTTTAAAACTTACACTTCTAAAACCAGAAGCTAGAATTTGGACTATGGTTGCTGGTGGTGGTGCATCTGTTGTATATGCTGATACTATTGCAGATATGGCAGGTATTGAAGATTTGGCAAACTACGGTGAATATAGCGGTGGTCCAACAACTGCTGAGACTAAGTTTTATGCTGAAACAATTTTAGATTTAATGACAAGAGAAAAAGATGCTCAAGGTAGAGATAAAATTTTAATTATTGGTGGTGCAATTGCAAACTTTACAGATGTTGCAAAAACATTTACAGGAATTATTCAAGCATTTGAAAACTATGCTGATAAGATGAAAGATGTTGGTGTAAAAATTTATGTAAGACGCGGTGGGCCAAATTATGAAAAAGGTTTAAAAGATATTAAAGAAGCGGCAGATAGATTAGGTTTACCTATTAAGGTTCATGGTCCTGAGACTCACTTAACAGATGTTGTAAGAATGGCTTTAGAAGAAGATAAGTAGGAGAGAAGAATGTCACAAAGATTATTTACAA
>CAZCOI010000111.1:0-1590 GCA_964500335.1 uncultured Nitratifractor sp. | reverse complement strand
AAGGATATCTATTAATCCTCTCTTCCAAGGCTTTTGCCTTGGATTTAAAAAAATCTTCTAACAAAGGCTTACTATGAAAATAGTATTATCTATATTAATCTTAACAGCTACACTATTCTCTTTTGATGAATCTTCTGGACACTTTATAGAAGCTTTACCAAAAAAGGATTTAGGTGCTGATATTTATAATAAAAATTGTGCATCTTGTCATCATAAAGATAGAATTGGAACTGATGGTCCAGCACTTTTTAGTAAAACTTTAACAAAATATAAAGATATATCTAGCCTATTAACTACCCTTAAACAAAAATGCAAAAAAAACACCAAAGGCAAACTTAACTTAAATGAAGCCAAGCTAGTTCAGGTTGCTAAATATATAAAAAAAGATTTAGATAGCTCAATAATTAATAAATACAGCAAAGACCATACAAATAAAGCTTTAGATATTTTACTTCAAAAAGATGTGAAAAAAGCAGACTTTGGTAAAAAGCTATATTTAACCTATTGTGCATCTTGCCACCATAAAGATAGAATTGGGCTAGAAGGACCACCACTATTTGATAAAACACTTCGAAAATATAGAACAATATCTAAACTATACAAAAAAATTAAAAATGGTTTTCCACAAACTCTAATGCCAAAATTTGAAAACCTAAGTGATATAGAGCTTATCTTTATTGCTCGTCATATTAAAAAGCCACTTAATAAAAATATAAAATGGGGCAAAGAAGATATTACAAATTCAACTAAAATTTATAATAATCCTAAAAAAAATCTTCATATTAAAAACATAAATAACATTACGCCTGTAGTCGAAAGAGATGGTGGTAAAGTTTGGATAATGGAAGATGATAAAATATTAGATAAATTTGAGTTAAAAAATGTTCACGGCGGTATAAAATATCGCTTTCCAAATGCAGACAGTATATTTGTACCTACAAGAGATGGTTATGTTGTTAAATACTCTCTAAAAAATGGAAGAGTAGAAGCAAAAAGTAGAGCTTGTATAAATTTAAGAAACTTATCTTTAAGCAGAGATGGAAAATATACCTTTGTAACATGTCTTTTGCCTCAGCAGTTAGTAGTTTATAATAGCGAAGATTTAAGTGTAAAAGAGATTAAAAAACTAGATGGTAAAGTAAGTGCGCTTTATGAATTATATACACAAGATAAAGCAATTTTTACATATAGAGATAAGCCAAAAGTTGCTTATTTAGATACTAAAAGCTTAAAATTAACCTATAAAGATATTGATGAGCCAATAGAGGATTTTTTTATTGACCCATTTGATAAATATTTAATTGCAACCGCAAGAGGTGGTAAGCTTTTAAGAGTATATGAAATAGATTCTCTCAAAAAAGTATATGAGCACAAAATGAGCGGTATGCCGCATCTATTTAGCGCAACTTACTTTTACAAAGATGGAAACTTCTACTTTGCAACGCCACATTTAAGAAGCGACTTTATTACAATTTGGCAAATGTATGATTGGAAATTTATTAAAAAAATTAATATAGGGGGTGACGGTTTCTTTGCAAAAACACATCCAAACACCCCTTATCTTTGGGTTGATAATGGAAGCGATGAGTT
>CAZCOI010000110.1:0-1796 GCA_964500335.1 uncultured Nitratifractor sp. | reverse complement strand
TTATTATAGGCACCCTTTTAGGCGATAAGTTTCCAGACATCTACACACTAATTGGCATGAGCTTAATTGTTATTGCAGGCTTGCTTGTTATCTTGCCAAAAGATAAATAAGCTTAAAGCTGTAAGCTAAAAGCCTAAAACTATCCTCAATCCTAATACAAAAATCCAAATAGCCAAAGAGGTATTTTATTTGGATTTTGGGTATCATCTGTATCGATAACTAGATATGAATTATCTATATCTTTTATCTGCTTAAAACTTTTACCCTCTCCACCTACTTCAAATATATATTTACCATCTATCAAAAAATCACCACTACTAGAGACTTCAATATTGCAACACTGTTTTAGTTGTGATACAAAAAATGTCTCTCTAATAGTTCCAATTTTGTTATCGTTAGCTAATGCATAAAACATATTTGTATTGTTAAGATATAGCTTCTCTGGCTTTGATAATTTTGATATGCCTTTTTTGGCACTAACTACCATATGCAATAGCCCTCCTTTTTGTAAATGCTGTAAGTATATATACAGACTATTTCGGCTTACTTCTATATTGGTTGCAAGTTTGGTTATATTTAACTCAAATGGGTTTGACTGTGCTATAACAATAAGTAGTTTTTTTAATTTATTTGCAAAACTTGGTTTAATAAGGTTTAGCTTTACAAAATCTACATCTATAGTTTGGTTTATAACAGTACTCAAAAGTTGCAAATAGTTGTTTTTATCTTTAAAATAAAATGGATAATACCCTTTTTCAAGATACTCCCTAAAGTGTTCTAGTGGTAAAAACTTATCTTCTAAACTATCTACTATCCCTATACTATTTTGCAATATCTCATCTAAGGTGTAGCTTGGCAATGCAGTAGAGAGCTTCATCTCTAAAAACTCCCTGTATGAGAGCCCATACATTTGATACAAAACAACCCGTCTGCTTAAATCTGCTTGAGAGTTATAAATAGAAGTAGCACATGAGCCTGTAAATATGACTTTTAGCTTTGGATAAAAGTCGTATATCGCTTTTAAATCTAGTGAAAAATTGCTATATCTGTGTATCTCGTCTATTATTAGATATTCGCCGCCAACTTTTGCAAATTCTTCTGCCAATTCAAAGAGCTTTATATCTACATTGGTAGGATAATCATACGAAAAATAAAGCGACTTATTAGGCAAATATTGCTCTTTTAGCTCTTTTGTATATTGCAATAAAAGTGTTGTTTTACCAACCCCTCTTGCACCTACTACACCTATCATCTGAGATGAAAAGTCTATTTGGCTATAAAGATACCTTTTATACTTAGAACTTAAACCTTTTAGTATCTTTTTCTCTAGTTTTCTAATATTATCTAACATTTCTATACCTATTTTGTTAATTGTTAATTAACAATAATACTATCTTTTTGTTAAATTTTACTTTAATTTATAGAATCTAAGCAGTAAAATTTAAAGCCATTTACAAAGCCAATTGCAATAAACCTAAAGCTATCCTTAACCCTAAACTCTTAACCCTCAATCCTAATTATCCTTTTCTCTTCTCTAAAAACTAGAAACCAGAAACTAAAAACTAGAAACTAGAAACCAAAAACCACTCAACAATATTTACAACATCAATTTTATTTTTATCATACTCAATATTGCCACTTTTATCTTCGGTAATTATTTGTAAACTTACATCTTTTAATTTTAGCTCGTTTTTAGCTTTTATAAGCCCTTTTAGCTCTCTTTTTAGAGTTTTTTCATCGGTTAGAGTTTTACTAACTTGCAGTAGAGTTATTATTTTTCCGTTAAGCTCTATTAA
>CAZCOI010000109.1:0-1727 GCA_964500335.1 uncultured Nitratifractor sp. | reverse complement strand
TTTAATTTTTTTGTTAAGTGATAGTTTATTATATATTAAATTATATAAAGAACGACATCAGTTTTCGCAGATGAAACCCGACTTTATGAGCGAGTTTATCGAGCGAAAAAGTCGGGGAGCGTTAGCGAGCTCTTGGCTATCTATAAAAAGTTATTGTACATTTTTTTAAACAGCTTACAAAGTACCTAAAATAGGTGCTTTCTTAGTTTTACAATAAATTAAAATTGTATTTTTTGCTGGGGGGTTTTTTTGCCGTTTTTTGGAACATAGTTATTAGTTAAATTTTTTCTCATTTCTTTTAAAACTTCTCTATTTCTTTTTTGCAATTTATTGCATCTATCTAATATCTTGTTTAGTTCTTTGTCTATCTCTTCATCAGTCATATTTTTATCCTTTAGTTATTTATATCAATCCTTCTTGTTTTAGTTCTTTTAGATATTTTTGTGCAGTTTTAGTGCTTATATTAGCTTGTTCTGCTACTTTTCTTACTGTTATTTTTTCTTTTAAAAATTGCAAAGATTGTACAGCTCCCAAAACTTTTGCTTTTTTTGCTTCTGCTCTTTTTTTATTTATTTTTCTCATATTTTCTTGTCTTGTCATTTTTGTTTCCTCCAAGTATTCTTTTAATGTCTTATGTGTATTTTTAGTTGATATATCAAAATTTCTTGCTTCATACCAATTGAAAACACTACGACACTTTGCTCTTATAGTGCTTCTTTCTTTTCGTTCCAAGAATTGCGTTATAGCCCAATTTTCAAGTTGGCTATACACTATAAAGCCTGTTGCTCTAATCATATCTTCTGCATATAGCTTAATAGCCCAAAAAGTAAAGTCTTTAAAACTGTCTGCTCGTGTAGGTGTGTATTTTTTAGTTGGTAAGCTATCTAATTGCTTACTAAACTCTTTAAGCTTATATACTTTTGCATATATGCGTGAATTATTGCTTTCTAAGTCTTTTTTATCCGGATTGAAATCTAATCTTTTAATATCTCTAAATGAGATTAGAAAACGGGCTATTATGTCGTTAATAAACTCTTGTCCTTTTTTTGTTCCAAAGTATCCGTCAATAGCCCAGCCAACAAAATAGCCACGGTTAATGTGTTTGTGGATTGTTGGAGTTGGTAGTTTGTAATCTATCCACTCCGTTCCATTACCTACAATGTGAAAATAAAGCCAAAATGCTTTTAATATTTCGTTATCTTTTGCTATAATTTCCATTACAAATCCCTTATAATCAAAGTCTTAGGTTTGGCGACTGTGAGACTTTGATTTATAATTTTTCTTCAATTTCAATATTATAACAGTTTGTAGTAAATCATACAATGAGATACAACAAAAAACAAAATCAAAAAATGTGGTAAATCGAACTTTACCTAAGGGGTATATGCAAAAAACTTGTTTTTTGCTAAGTAGCGAAGCGAAAAAAGAGAAAAGTAAAAAAGATAAAATCAAATATTATGCGATTAAGTGTCGCAACCAATTTTAGCCATTTCTTAAGCAAAACTTAAATGAATTTTCTTTTTAAAACCCCGTCATAGAGAGCGTAGCGAACGATAGGGGCAACAAGCGATAGCGCGTTAGTTGAGTATGTTTAATTTTTTTGTTAAGTGATAGTTTATTATATATTAAATTATATAAAGAACGACATCAGTTTTCGCAGATGAAACCCGACTTTATGAGCGAGTTTATCGAGCGAAAAAGTCGGGGAGCGTTAGCGAGCTCTTGGC
>CAZCOI010000108.1:0-1702 GCA_964500335.1 uncultured Nitratifractor sp. | reverse complement strand
GATTTTATAATATATGATAATTTTTCAAACTCTTCAATAAAAGTAATTGATAGATTAGAACAAATTATTGGTAAAAAAGTTAAATATATTAAAGGTGATATTAGAGATAAGGAGGCTTTAGAAAAACTATTTAGTAGTTATAGTATTGATAGTGTTATTCATTTTGCTGGACTTAAAGCTGTTGGAGAGTCTGTAGAAAAACCATTAAAGTATTATGATAACAATATCAATGGCACAATTAAGCTTTTAGAGACAATGAGTAAATTTAGTTGTAAAAGAATTGTTTTTAGCTCCTCAGCAACTGTCTATGGAGAGCCAAAAAGCAATCCAATAGATGAGAGCTTTGATGTAGGAGGTGTAACAAACCCTTATGGCAGAAGCAAATTTATAATTGAACAGATTTTAAATGATTTATATATATCAGATAATAGTTGGAAGATAGTAATTTTAAGATATTTTAACCCTGTTGGTGCTCATGAGAGTGGTTTAATTGGTGAAGACCCTAATGATATTCCTAATAATTTAATGCCTTATATTAGCCAAGTAGCAGTTGGTAAAAGAGAGTATTTAAGAGTCTTTGGAGATGACTATGATACAATTGATGGAACAGGTGTAAGAGATTATATTCATGTAATGGATTTAGTTAATGGGCATCTAAAAGCAATTCAAAAGATTGATAAATTTACTAAACCAACAGCAATTAATTTAGGAACTGGTAGGGGATATTCAGTTTTAGAGGTAGTTAAAGCTTTCAAAAAAGCTTCTGGAAAAGAGATTAAATATAAAATTACCTCAAGAAGAGATGGAGATATCGCAATATGTTATGCAAATGCCTCTTTAGCAAAAGAGCTTTTAGATTGGGAAGCAAAAAAAGATATTGATGATATGTGCAAAGATGCTTGGAATTGGCAAAGTAAAAATCCAAATGGGTATAAATAAAGGAGTTTAAGTAGTGCTATTATTATTTATTTGTTCTTTTATTATCTCCTTTTTAGTCTCTTTATTGGTAATATATTATTCTCATAAAAACTCTTGTTTTATAGATTGTGAAAAAAATGATAAACCTCAAAAGTTTCATGAAGTCCCAGTTCCAAGAGCTGGTGGTATTGGGATAATGAGTGCTTTAAGTTTGCTTTTTTTAACAACTTTTGGGATTAAATTTTTTATTCCAGCATTTTTGGCATTTTTAAGCGGTATTTTTGAAGATTTTCACAACTCTATAAATTATAAAATAAGATTAGCTATGCAAGCAGTTGCCGCATTAAGTGCTATTATTATTGCAAATGCAGTAGTTACATATTTAGGACTAGGCATTAAGCTTCCATATATAGTAGGAGTAATTTTTACAATATTTGCATTAGTTGGAATTACAAATGCAGTTAATATTATAGATGGCTTTAATGGTTTGGCATCTGGGGTTGTTATATTAATTTTAATATCATTAGCAGTAGTGGCGCAAGAGCATAATAACAGTAGCCTACTAAATGTTATTATAATATTATTAGGTGCATTAGTAGGCTTTTTTTTACTAGTTTTTCCAAAGGGTAAAATATTTTTAGGTGATGGCGGAGCCTATTTACTTGGATTTATGATAGGAATAATTGGTATATATTTAGCTGGTACTTATGAAGATGTAAGTCCTTGGTATGTTTTAGCAATATTTATTTATCCTGTTTGGGAGGTAATATTTTCTATAATTAGA
>CAZCOI010000107.1:0-1591 GCA_964500335.1 uncultured Nitratifractor sp. | reverse complement strand
GTTTATATCGCCTAAAATTAAATTTAAATTAGCTCCGTATGCATTTGCTTTTTTTGTAGCTTGTTCAATCATAGGTTTTGAGTTATCTATTCCAAAAAGCTCTAAATTTTTTACTTTTTGATTTAAATTTAGCAAAAATCCGGCAGTCGAGCACCCCAAATCCAAAACTTTTAAGCCATTTTTGGCATTTAGTTTAATAAACTCTATTATTAAATCTTGCACCTCTTTATAAAATGGAACCGAGCGAGTTAGCATATCATCAAACACAGATGCTACAGCTTCATCAAATTCAAACTTTTTTTCTATATCTTTTGTAAAGATTTTATCTTTCATATGTTTTTACCCTATTAAACCAACCTTTTTTAAAACGATAAAGTCTTCTTTGAGGAGGCGCTATTTTAATTAATCTATCTAAAATAAATCTTGCGCTATTTGCAAAAGCTTTATATTTATTGGGATTTTTTTCATCCATATGAGCCAAAACCTGAAAAAGCCCCCAACCAAGCCCTTGATACCTCTCGCTCTCAAGCGTTCCATCACCTTTAAAATTGGTATAATCAATTAAGCAATATGCACCTTGTGCATCTATTGAGCCATCTTTTTTATAAAGCAATCTATTTAAGTTATATTTTATTTTATTTTTTAATTTTTCATCTTTTGCGTAATTTATAATTTTTGGAACCGCTAAATTAAAACGATGCACCATATATTTTGCCTGAAGCGCTTTTGTTTTATCTAAAAAATTGGTAAGCTCGACCATTTTAGGGCTATTTTGCTCTTTTGCTCTTTTCCACTCACTATAACTATTCCAAATGCAAGGGGTATTTGGCGTTAGCCATTTAGGCGGTTTTGCACCATGTTTTGTAATATATTTTAACATATCGGGAAACGCATGAAAAAACCACATAGGCTTATCTTTTGTAAACCAGATAAAATGCCCTATACCGCAACTTGCAAACTCTTCGCCCTTGTTCCACCAAACAAGATACTTTTTTTTGCCGCTACCTTCATTTTGCCAAATTTTATTTGCAATTTTTATCGCTTCGCTATTTTTTAAAATTATATCTTTTGCAAAAATTAAAGATGTAAGAGCAAAGATTATTAGTAGTTTTTTCATTTTTGACCTTTAAAAATAAAGTTTAAAAAATAATATAATTATTGTTTTAAAATTTTCTGAAAATATTTTTATTTTACTAGATAAATATAAATTTTTTAACTCATAAATAATATTTAACTTTAAAATATATATTTTTTTTTGCAAAAAGTTATGATACAATGTAAAAATATCTATTTAAATATATTGTAGGAGGAGAAATGAAGTTAAATTGTAATTCGTGCAGTGGTGGCTTATATGATTCGCAATATGAACATGACGCCTGTGGAGTTGGTTTTGTTGCACATTTAAAAGGAGAGAAATCTCATAATATTATATCTAAAGGGTTAGAGCTTTTAGCAAATTTAGAGCATAGAGGTGCAGTAGGTGCAGAGAAAAACTCTGGTGATGGTGCTGGAATTTTAACACAAATGCCAGATAAATTCATAAGAAGAGTTGCAAAAGAAGCGGGTATTGATTTGCCAGAGTTTGGCTCTT
>CAZCOI010000106.1:0-2001 GCA_964500335.1 uncultured Nitratifractor sp. | reverse complement strand
TATTGGTGCAGGAGCAAGTGGAATTGCATGTGCAAATATGTATAAGGCTCTTGGTGTTAAAAACATCACTATGCTAGACTCTAAGGGTGTTATCCACTCAGGAAGAGATGACCTTAACAAATACAAGCAGCAGTTTGCATTCGATACAGATGATAGAACACTAGAGGATGCTTGCAAAGGTGCTGATATGATTTTGGGTCTTAGTGGACCAGATTTAATCTCTCCTGAGATGGTTAAATCTATGACAGATAACTCTCCAATTATCTTTGCTTGTGCTAACCCAAATCCTGAAATCAAACCACCATTGGCAAAAGAGGCAAGACCAGATGTAATCATAGGAACAGGAAGAAGTGATTATCCTAATCAGGTAAACAATGTTCTTGGGTTCCCTCAGATTTTCCGTGGTGCATTGGATGTAAGAGCTACAAAAATTACAGAAAATATGAAAATGGCTGCATCTCGCGCACTAGCAGAGCTTGCAAAAGAGCCAGTGCCAGATCATGTAAAAGCTGCTCATGGTAGAGGTGATGATATGACATTTGGACCAAACTATATTATCCCATCTCCATTTGATAGAAGAGTTCTTGTATATGTTGCAAGTGCTGTTGCAAAAGCTGCTGTTGAAGATGGTGTAGCAAGAGTTAAAGATTTCGACTACGATGCATACAGAGCAAAACTTCAAAGATTAGCAGACCACCTTGATGGTAAAATATAAATAACAAAGAGGGGTTTTACTCCTCTTTAGTACTCTTTTTTAACTCTATAAATTTTCCTAAACTTTTATCTATACCAAGTTTATCTATTAGCTTTGGTGATACTTTATAAAAACCAAGAGTAGCAACAACTTTTTCGCCTTTTTGCAACTTGTAGTCTATTTTAATATCTAAACTCTCGTTGGCTTTTGGCATACTATTTTTTAAAATTTCATTAGCTTTAGATGGAAGAGAAACAGCACCATCTTTTCCTAAAGTTTTGTTAAATATAAAGCTCTTTTTATATATTGAGCTGTTACCTTTTTTTACCTCTACATTGAGTTTTAATACTCTTAAAGGTTGAGAAAATAGTGGATGAGGGGTGTTATTTTTTATAGTAACTACCAGAGACTCTTTTGTATCTTTTATTGACAAATCTATATATTTAGAGAGCATATCTGCTCTATTATATGCACCTAAAAATCCATGATAGGCATGTTTTTTAGTTATCTTTATAGTAGTAGCACTTCCTAGCACCTTTGGCATATGGCAACTAATACAGTTTGCTTTGCTATTGGTTGCTCCTTGCATTGGCGTTTTGCATATTGTTAAGTTGTTGCTATTTACCAAATGAGAGTGGCAACCCATACACATCTTACCGTTATAAAAACTCATATTTCTATAATCTATATCATGATACGGTGAGCCCTCTACATTGCTAAACATTCCAAAAAATGAGGTTGTTTTATGATATTTTACTATTTTATCTTGCTGTTTTTTATCTTTTGAGTAAAATAGCTTTGGATTGCTGTTGTATATATTTATATTTGAGTTCACGTGCTCTTTTATGCTCTTGATTCTGTGGCAACTTACACAATCTACCCCACTATCTAGCTTATTATCAACTTTTGGATCATGACACTTAGCACACTTATATTCACCACTAAAATCATCTTTTTGTAGCTTCCACAAAGCAGCATGTAGTGGGTCTTTTTTTAGTGTAGATTTAAAGTGCATAGAGTTTTGATACTCACTGTAAATTGTTGGGTGGCAGGTTTTGCAAAGCTTGCTACCAGCACCATACAGAGCCACGCTAGCAACTAGCAAAGGTAGATATCTCATATATAGCCTTTTTTAACCATATAATAGCGCTTTTTTAACTAATTTAGTTTGATATATCTCAATTTTGCTCTTTTATCTTAACAATCCACTCATCTAAGTTTTTCTCAAAACCTATGCTGCTACTTTTATAAAACTTTAGCTCTTTTAGCAGATATTTCTGCTCTACATACCCACCAAAATTATGAGG
>CAZCOI010000105.1:0-1638 GCA_964500335.1 uncultured Nitratifractor sp. | reverse complement strand
TAGTGATTTTATTAAGTCCTGGCAGATTTTTGAAGGACTTTGGCTTTGCTAATTCGAAAAAATCTAACGCATAGTATGGATAAAAGCACTACACCCTTCGTGGAGAGTGAAAAGAGAGATATTTGGCTTTTAATATCATTTTGATATAATTGCAAACTAAAGGAGTAACATGTGTACAGATAGAATGAGAAGTATAATTATTGCTATAATTATTGGTGCATCTTTGGGATTTTTAGGTAGTGACAATATACAATATATGGTTATAATTCAGCTTATTGTTATAGTAGCACTTCTTGTTGATGGATTTATGGGATTTTGCCCAATAAGAACAGTAGTAAAAACAATTTTGCCCCCTTGCAACGATAGATAAAGGAAAATAATGGATAAAGTAAGTTACAAAGATGCTGGTGTTGATATTGATGCTGGCAATGGATTTATAGAAGATATTAAAGCCGATGTAAAATCGACTTTTGATAGCAATGTAATTGGTGGTATTGGCTCGTTTGCTGGAGCTTATGCACTACCTAGTGGATACAAAGAGCCTGTAATTATGAGTGCAACAGATGGTGTTGGAACAAAGCTTAAAATTGCAATCGATAGCAAAAAGTTAGATACTGTTGGTATAGATTTGGTTGCAATGTGTGTAAACGACCTTATTTGCAACTTTGCAACACCTATGTTTTTTTTAGACTACTATGCAACCGGTAAGTTGGTTAGAGAAGATGCTGCACAAGTAGTAAGAGGTATTGCAAATGGGTGTAAATTAAGCGAGTGCGCCCTAATTGGTGGCGAGACTGCAGAGATGCCAGGAATGTATAGTGAAGATGATTTCGATTTAGCAGGCTTTGCAGTAGGAGTTGCAGAAAGAAGCGAAATAGATAGAACCACCAAAGTAAAACCAGGACAAGTTTTAATAGCGCTTCCAAGTAGTGGGGTGCACTCTAATGGCTACTCTTTGGTTAGAAAACTATTTTTTGATAAACTTGGATTTAGTTATGATACTCCTTTTAATAACAAGCCTCTTGTAGATACACTACTTACTCCAACTAGAATATATGTAAAAGAGTTCAAAGCAAACAAAGATAAAATTGTAGCTTTAGCACACATTACCGGTGGTGGACTTGTAGAAAACTTGCCAAGAGTGTTGCCAGAAAATATCAAAGCAGTAATAAAAAAAGATGCAATTAAAGTATTGCCAATCTTTGAATTTATGAGCAAATATGTAGAAGAAGATGAGATGTGGCGCACATTTAATATGGGCGTTGGTATGGTTTGGGTTGTAGATAAAGAAAATGTAGATGCAATCTTAAATAGCACAGATGGCTACATTATTGGCGAGCTTCAAGAGGGAGAAAAAAAGGTAGAGCTAATCTAACCTCTACCCTACCCTAGATTTTTTATAAAACTACTTATTAATCTTTTATTCACATATCTTCGATATAATAATAAAAACAACTGCTAGGAATATTTATGAAAAATTTACTCTTTTTAGTAACAGCAATTTTAATTGTATCTGGTTGTGGTGGTGGAGATAGTGATAACTATACTATATATCCCAACTCAAAAAGATATATTACAATAAAAGAGAGTAACCAAATTGAGCATATCAAAAAGAGTTCCAATACTACAATTAAATTG
>CAZCOI010000104.1:0-2431 GCA_964500335.1 uncultured Nitratifractor sp. | reverse complement strand
TGTGGAGGCACTCATATTGATAATTCTAAATATATAAAAAAAGTTTTTTTAAAGCGAAAAAATTTGGGTAAAAACGGATAAAGAGTTAGTTTAACATATGAAGCAAATGATTTTTTCCAAGATAGATTTTATAGTAAAATATTTCAGCTATCATAAATGCAAGTTCAAGGGCTTGGCTTGCATTTAATCTTGGGTCGCATTGAGTCAGCTTTGATAGTTGTATAATGTCTTTCTAGTTAAAAGTAAAAAGTTTTAATCTCTTTTTATATATTTCACAATATTTATTATCTATTTGTTTCTGGTGAAATTTCTGGTTTTAGTTTTCCTTCTGTGCAGATAATTACATCTGTTGTTTTGTTATTTTTGCTAACACATAAAGCAGTTACTTTTGTATCTTTTATCTCTTGACTAATTCTATCTAAAATCATCTCTTTTGTTTTGCTATCTAGTTTTTGTATATCTTTAAATTCAAATGTTTTATCACCAAGTTTATTATTAATCTCTCTAACAGGCTCTATACATTTTTTTGCTTGGGCTGCATCTTTTGCCTTTGCAACACACTCTTTTTCTGCCTCTAGTGCTTTGATTAACTCTGGTAGATACTTCTTTTGCTTTGCAAGATATCTTTTACCTAAGATGTTGATAATATCTTTTTCAAGATCTGGTGTAACAGTTAGATTTTTATCGTTTAAATCTATCCCTTTTTTGCCAAGCTCTTCTCTTAAATCTTTGATAGATTGTAGATAATCTTGAGCTCTTACTAAAGATGATTGGTTATTGCTATACCCTTCATCTTCTACAATTTTAAATGGTGGCAAAGTAAACTCTTTTGGTGGAATTGGTTTGTCTAAAATAACCTGCACAGCCTTCTTTTCGCTTAAAAAGCCAGCATTTTGAACAACAATTTTTAGTGGAATGCCATTATCATAAATACATAGTTGTTGGTCATTTAACTCCCATACATCACACTCTAAACCAGCAATTTTCTCTTTGCCTACTATTTTTGCACCCGCTTTTTTTAAAGAGTTGATACCCTCATTTGTCAAATCTAGCTTTTGAGTAATTGCCAAATCCAAATCTCTATCTCTAGTTTTGTATGTAATATTTTCGTCATAATCTGCTGTATATATTGTGCCATAGTCAACTTTTGTTAGGGTATGTTTGCTTCTTGTATCGTTAAAGTCACCCTCTTGAATCTCTTCTACATCCTCTTCTTGAAGCTCTTTTGCGCCCCAGTCATCAAATACTAATCTTGCAATTCCTCTAACTTGATTGTTTAGGTTGTTATCAAAGCTTGAAATCTTTACATCATAAAAAACTATTCCAGATTTATGTTTATATTTTTTAAATGAGTTTTGAGCAAATAGTATAAAAGTTGATGATATAAGAGCAAACAGTATAAATTTTAACTTCATGCTTATCCTTTTTATCTATTGGTATTATCCAAGATAGAAATACTCAATTATATTATACCAAAAAAAATGGTGTTTTGATGTTTTAATTGCAAAAAGTTCTATTTGTTGGTTATAAAGTCTCTTATATACTCATAACCAGAATATAGTGTAAAAAATAGTGCTATATATAGTAGAGTTTCTCCAAAAGGCCACTCCATAAGCAAAAAGCCTATAGCAAACATTTGCGCTACGGTTTTTACTTTGCCCATCCAACTAGCACTTATATTTATTCCATTTGCTGCAGCATTTACTCTAAGTCCGGTAATAAATAGCTCTCTAGTTAATATTAGATATATTACCCATGGACTTGCCCTATGAAGCATCATAAGTCCTAAAAAAGCAGCTAAAGTTAGCATCTTGTCTGCAAGAGGGTCCAAAATTGCACCTAGAGTTGTAATTTGGTTAAACTCTCTTGCAATATAGCCATCAAAAAAGTCTGTTGCACTAGCAAGAACAAATATAAATCCAGCCCCAAAATCAAGCCACGAGTAGTGTATGCCTTCAAAAATAGAGAGGTCTCTATTTACAAGCAAAACAAACATCAGTGGTGCTAGCAACAATCTTATAAAAGCTAGTAGATTTGGAATATTTAGAGCCTCTTTACCCATTATCTAAAAGTTGTTCCGCCATCTACAATTAGAGTATGTCCTGTTACCCAGCTTGCATCCTCTGTGCATAAGAAGTATACTGCACCTGCTAAGTCTTGGGGTGTTCCCATTCTATTTAATGCGCTTCTTTTAACAGTTTCTGCTTTTACCTCTTCGTAGTTTGTAAATGCTCTTAGAGCGTCTGTCTCTATTGGTCCACCACTTACTGCATTTACTCTAATGCCCATATCTCCAAGCTCAACTGCTGCATATCTCATCATAGCCTCAACTGCAGCTTTGTTTGTTCCATGACCGGCATAATTTTCTATATAAATTCTATTTCCAGTTGAGCTAATAGTTACAATTGCACCACCACCTACTTTTTGCATT
>CAZCOI010000103.1:0-2357 GCA_964500335.1 uncultured Nitratifractor sp. | reverse complement strand
AAGTAGCAGGAAAAGATATTAGTGAAGGAAGTGAAGTTACATTAACAGATGGCACAAAAGTTAAACTTGAGAACGGAAAACTAACAGTTACACCACCAAGTGGAAGCCATGATGATGTTAAGTTTGAATATACAGTAAGTGATGGAAATGGTGGAGAGGCTACAGCTAATGTAACAATGCTATTTAAAGGTGATTTAAGATTAGGCAATAGAGTTTGGATAGATACTAATGGAAATGGTATTCAAGATGCCAATGAAGGAAAAGATGGAGAAAATGGTGTAAAAGGTGCCAAGGTAGAGTTGCTCGATGAAAATGACAATCCAGCAAAAGATAGTGATGGCAATAAAGTAGAGCCAATTGTTGTAGGCGAAGATGGATTGTATGAGTTTAAAAAGCTAGATGTTGGAAAGTATATTGTTAAGTTTACTAAGCCAGATGGAAGTGACTATATTTTAACTTTCAAGCAAAAAGGTGGCGATACAAATAAAGATAGCAATGCCAACAACAATGGTAAAACAGATATTATAGATTTGCAAAATAACGATATGAGTATAGATGCTGGTATGTTTATCCCAGCAAAACTAGGCGATACTATTTGGGAAGATAAAAATGGAAATGGTATTCAAGATGAAGGTGAAAGCGGCGTAGAGGGTGCTTTAGTTGAGCTAGTAGATATGCAAGGAAATCCAGTAAAAGATATAAATGGTAATATTGTAAAAGCAACAACAAAAGCAGATGGTAAATACAACTTTGAAGATCTAATCCCAGGAGATTACAAAGTAAAAGTAACCCTGCCAGAAGATTATGTAACAACAAGAAGAAATATCGGAATCGAAGATAATGATAGCGATATAGAAGAGGAGTTTAAAAACTCAGGAAGCACAGCAAAAGTTACATTAAATAGTGGCGATAATAATCCAGATATCGATACTGGTGCATTTATCCCAGCTGCAATTGGTAATTATGTATGGAAAGATAAAAACGGAAATGGTATTCAAGATGATAATGAAGAGCCAATAAAGGGTATTAAAGTAACTCTAAGAGGCAAAGATGGAAATATTGCAAAAGATATATTTGGTAAAGAGATGGTTGCATATACCGATGAAAATGGTGAATATAAGTTTGAAAACTTGATTCCAGATGAGTATAGTGTAGAGTTCTATGCAGACAAAGATGAAAATGGTATTCCATATATTACTACACAAAAAGGTGCATCAGATGCAGCAGAAGATAGTAATGTAGAAGAGTTTGTAATGGGAAGTGCAAGTAGCGATAAAGTTATGCTTTCAAGTGGAGAGTATAACGATACAATTGATGCAGGATATATCCAAGAGATTAAGCTAGGAAACAAAATTTGGTTTGATGAAAATCTAAATGGTATTCAAGATAAAGGCGAATTAACTGTACAAGGTGTAGAGGTGATCTTGCTAGATAAAAATGGCAAGCCTGCAAGAGATGTATATGGCAACTTAGTAAAACCTGTTAAAACAGACAAAAACGGTAATTTTGTCTTTGAGCACTTAGAGCCAATTAAAGATTATGTGGTAAAAATAAAACTACCAGAGGGCTATAAAGTTTCTCCACAAAACAAAGGAGATGACCTAAAAGACTCTGATGGTAATGAAAATGGAGAGATATATGTTACTAGACCTTTAAAAGATGATCTAACTTTAGGTTTAGGAATCTATTGTGAGTGTGATGATTACAAAATTCATCCAGAAAAATATAAAGAGCTAAAAGCAAGCACACTAAATATTGCAGGCTTGCTAGTTCTGCTAGCATCTATGCTAATCCCAGCAATCAGAAGAAGAGATTAACCCCTCTTCTTTTGCAAGCTACTTCTTATTACTCCCTCAAAAAATAAACTCAATAATCAAGCTGCATAGATAATACTTGGATGCTTAAAAAAGTTAGCTACTTTTTCTTTATTTTGTGAAAGTTCAATCATATATTTTTCAGTATTTTTTCTAAGCTGTGCTTGTGTAAAGGGGATATTATCTTTATTAGCATTTCTCTTGTAATCTTGATTGAGATATTTGCCCCGAAATAGCTTTCATCTACTTCTATCTCTCCTGTAAATGGTGAGTTCTCTTTACATAACTCTACTATTCTTTGTCTAAAAGCTTTATAATATTTGTTAATTGTATTACGACTAAGATTTACTATTTGTGCTGTCTGTTCGGCTTCCAAATCTAATGAAAATAGTTTTACTATCTCTTTAAATTTTGTCTCTGAAATTCTTGAACGTTTTACATACTTGTTTTTCATCGGTATAATAGTACTTTCTTTCCACTTTATACCTCTTTAAGTTGTCTTGACCCTTTTTTTATATTTTTCCATAATCTCATAACTGTCAA
>CAZCOI010000102.1:0-1882 GCA_964500335.1 uncultured Nitratifractor sp. | reverse complement strand
GCCTTTTATAGATTCTATATTAAAACCTGGTAAAAAATCTATCTCTATTTTGCCTCTACTCCAAAATAGCGAAGCATTTAAAATAGCAGGACCTGTAATGCCTTTGTGAGCAAATAGCATCTTAGAATCAAACCTTTTATTAGCCACCTTTACAGATACATCCAAGCTAATGCCACTTAAGTCTTTAAAGAAGTTTTGCTCTTTTTGCAGGGTCAATCCAACTAGTGCAGGCGAGGGTGTTATTATATTGAGTTTAAAACCCTTTGCAATCTCTAGCCCTATGCCACTAGCACCAATTTTTGCAAAGCTTAAACCACCAGTAGCTACTACTACCTTTTTTGCTTTTATATTGCCTTTTGAGCTTTTTATAGTAAAAATATCGCCATCTTTTTGCAAACTCTCTACTTTGCAATTTAGCTTTGTTTCAATTGGCTTTATCTCTTGCAGCAAAATATCTAGCAGCTCTTTTGCACTATTTTTACAGAAATATTCAGAGCCATTTTTTATAATATATTGCAGATTTTTGCTTTTGAAAAACTCTAAAACATATCTATTATCAAAGCTTTTGTATATGCTGTTAAAAAAGTTTTTATCCCCTAAATAGTCGCTGCTTGTTACGCTTTTATTTGTAAAGTTGCAACGCCCACCACCACTTATTAAAATTTTGTTGCCAAGTCTGTTTGTAGACTCTATTAAAAGAGCTCTTTTTTTATTGCGTAGATTTGCTGCTAGCATTAATCCACTAGCACCACCACCAATTATAACAATATCATATATCACTTACAATCTTTGCAGTTTTTTTAGTGCAATCTTAACAAGCTCGCCTGTTGTGCCACTCTCGTTTGCAAGCGCTTTTTTAATAGCATCTTTCTTAAAGCCAAGAGACTCTAGTGCCATAGTTGCCTCTAATGTGTTTGAGCCTTGCATAGAGATATTTTCATCTTGATCTGTTACTATAAAATCAGCCAACTCTACCAATATTCTGCTAGCAGCCTTTGGGCCAATACCTGGCACTTTTTTTAGCATTGTTACATCTTTGCTGCTTACAATTTTGGCAAAGGTAGTAGGGGTAAAAGTAGAACATACTGCAAGTGCAACTTTTGGTCCAACACCGTTGATTTTAAGCAGCGTATCAAACATCTTCTTTTCGCTCTTATCCAAAAATCCATATAGCAAATTTGCATCTTCTCTAATTATTTGAGTTGTAAAAAGAGTTACACTATCTTCTTTTATAGCATTTGAACTATTTAGTGATACATTTACCTCATAAGTGAGCCCATTTACCAAAATATGCAATAGTGTTGGCTCTTTATATACAATTTTTCCAGATATTCCTACAATCATCAAAAACCTTTATCAACTATCTTGTAAAATTTGTTATAATTTTAGCAAAAAGATATAAAGGCAAACCAAAGTGAGGCTAAAAGCAGTTTTTTCAAATAGTGGGGGTATTTTTTTCTCTCGTATTTTTGGTTTTGTTAGAGATTTGTTAATGGCCTCAGTTTTGGGTGCAAATGTATATAGCGACATATTTGCAGTTGCTTTTAAGTTGCCAAATCTCTTTCGCCGTATTTTTGGCGAGGGGGCTTTTGCTCAGAGCTTTATGCCATCTTTTATTGCTGCAAAATACAAAAGCATATTTAGTGTAAAAGTATTTTTAAAACTGCTTGGAGCAATTGTAGTTTTGGCACTAATTGTCAATCTATTTGCACCATATATTACCAAAATAATAGCACCAGGTTTTAGTGGAGATATCTTGGCTAAGAGTGCAAAGTATGTTGCAATTCAGTTTTGGTATTTGCCACTTATTTTTGTGGTTACTTTTTTGGGTGCTTTGCTTCAATACAAAGAGCATTTTGCAACTACTGCTTTTGCTACGGTG
>CAZCOI010000101.1:0-4990 GCA_964500335.1 uncultured Nitratifractor sp. | reverse complement strand
CTGGTATGATACTAATTGGTGGAACCCAAATAATGAAAGGCTACATTAAAAACGAGGCAAAAACAGCCGAGGTAATTAAAGAGATTGATGGTATTAGATGGTATGTAACAGGCGATAAGGGGCGCTTAGATGAAGATGGCTTCCTAACCATACTAGATAGATACAGCCGTTTTGCAAAAATAGGCGGCGAGATGGTAAGCCTAGGGCTGGTTGAGGGTGAGATATTAAAGCTTTTAAGCGAAGATGATAAAATCTCAATAGCTGCCATACCAGATGCTAAGAAGGGCGAAAAGTTAGTGCTTATGCTAGAGGGCGTTATGGAGATAGATGAATTGAAAGCAAAAATTAAAGATCTAAATCTAAACCCACTATTTGTGCCAAGTTTATATTTTAAAGTAGATGAGCTTCCAAAATTAGGCAGTGGAAAAGCAGACTTAAAAGGGGTTAAAAAACTAGCACTAAAATTAAGCAAAACTACTTAATTAAGGCTTAATCTCTATAGGAGTACCTACTTTTACCTTACTCCATATAATATCCATATCGCTATTGCTTACAGCTATGCAACCTTCAGTCCAATTAAAAAATCTTGATAAAAAATAGAGCCAACCTAAACCATTCTTTTGCCCGTGAATAAAGATATCTCCTCCTGGATTAACCCCAAGCTTTTTAGCTCTTTGTTTATCTTTTTTATTTGGATATGATATATGAATAGATTTATAAAAGTGGCTATTTGAATTTTTATAATCTAAAGTGTAGTTTCCTTCTGGAGTTTTTTGGTCACCTTGTTTAACTTTATGCCCTTTTGGATTGCCTCCTAAAGATATATGAAATCTATTTATTATTTTATCTTTACTCATTAAAAGCAATACTTTTTGAGATTTTTTTACAACTACTTTTGTAATATTTGTACTATTTGCATATAGATTTAAAGTAACAATTATTGATATTATAAATATTTTTTTCATTTTTATCCTTCACTATTTAATACCACACTTTCTTTTCCAGAACCTTTGCGCACAATCGATATTCTCTTGCGCACATCTTATCATTCCTTTTTGATGCATAAAATTACACTTTTTTTGAGGTATTGATGTTTTATTGCGACAATAATCTGATTTTGCCCATACTTTATCTTCACACGCTTTTAATTGTTGTTTGCACTCTTTATTTTTTGTTTCAGTAAATACAATAATATTGCCTGATGGGTCTTGAGAGGCATTTTGTTTTCTTGCATTTTCAATAAATTTGCGATGTTCTTCATAGCATTGTTGAGCTTTTTTGCTATTGATATTGTTATTAGAGTTACTATTTTTTATAGGAACACCTAATCTTTTACAATATTCGTCTCTTATTTTTATACGACACTTTTGAAGATTGTTAATACTCCCCCAAGGTGTTTGATAGTTACTATAATCAATACCATTTTTTAATCTTCCACCCTCTTGATTGGCTATCCATCTTTTCATTTTTAATGTAATATTTAAAACTCTACTAGCTAATCTTCTTTCTACATCATCACACATAGATTGTGCTAACATTTTTTCTAAATCATCTTTGCAACATGAGTAGTTAGGAGACAAATTTAATTTAAATCTTAATAGTGAACAGTTAGAATTAGCCTCTTTTTTACTATTTTTTGGCATTAGTTCTATTACAAAATGGTAATATCTCTTTTTTGATGGATTAACTCTAAAATATCTTATTCCACTAAATTCATACTCTAAAGAGTATAAGCTAAAAGAGCACTCTCCCTTAGGCAAATGCGTTATAATAATCTCTCCTTTGCCTCTAGTTGTACCTTTTTTAGAACCGCACTTAATCCTCATCTGAACATCTGATTTTAATCTTTGTTTTGTTACTTTATCTATAATAGTTACTTTTAATTTAGCATACTTTACTAAATTACTTAATCTATCTATTTTACTATCTAATTTATACATTTTATCTTGGCATCTATTCCAAGCGCGCTCTTTCTCATAACTTGTAGTAATATTGCTTAACTCTTTTGAATCTAACTGCTCTGCTAAAGATATACACTTTTGAATAGTTTTAATATCTTTAAAAATATTAATAGCTAACTCTTTTTCTTCTTTAGAAGAGTTTTGAGTATGTCTAATTTTATCTACATAAATTATATATCTATTTAATCTATTTTTCAAATTTGAAGAGAGCTTATCTTTTTTTATATGTTTTGTAACCTTTTTTAAGAGGTTAGTATCTCCCTTTTTAAAAGCATCTACTACAATATCAACCGCATTTTCTCCCATTCCCTCTTGTAGTAACTTATCTTTAATAATCTTTGCTGTTTCATCTTTATTTTTTTTAGCATCTTGAGTTACCTTATTAATTAGATATCCAGTTGTTGCAATTTTTGTAACATCTTCACCTGTTTGTACTACAAACTTTCCAGCACTCTTTATTGACTCTACCGAACTATTAGCAATATCTATTGCTAACTTTTTAGCTCTTTGAGATGCTGTATCATCAGGATTTTGCAAATCTATATACTTTTTAACCCATAATCCTACATTTTTACCCTCTTTTCTAAGCCTTTTTAGCTCTTTTATATATGCTCTATTATCTCCTTTTTGCATATCTTGCAATATCAATTTTGCTTTTTTTAATGATACTCCATTATCAACTAGCTCTAATACACTTTTTTGAATAATATACTCATCTTGTGCACTTTGTGCTTTATCTCTTAATTTAAGCGTATCTTTAAATGCTTTATTTTTTTGATAAGTCTCTTCAACTGTTGCTATAGCACCACCTGTAGCTAAATTTCCTATATCTTTGCTTACATCTTTAAGACTCTTTTTACCTTCTGCATACTTTTTTATACTATCAGCTGTATTAAATATAACAACACCAGCAACAGCACTACCTGCAATATTACCCATTTTAGTTAATTTTGTCTTTTTTATTTTAGGCTTATTATTTAATAAATTTGGTTTTAATTTATGGGCTGATTCAACTAAGCTTGAGCCTTTATTAATAATAGTTTCAATATTATTACCATTCATTCCAATATTTCTTAAAGCTTTTTGAGCATCTGAAGGGGTATAAATTCTATTTAATTTTGCATCAAACTTTCCAACTTTTCTAAATATTTTAACCCCCTCCTCTACATCATTAGGAATATTGCCGCCAAATTTTTGTACTCTTGGTTTTATATGTTTATCGTATTGTTTAATAAATTGTCTTATTTGCTCTTCTTTTGCAACTTCGAGCTCTCCAGTTGAGAGATTATTAATATTTTTTAACTCTAAATCAGATTTATGTTTAATTGTTTTTGATAATCTTTGAGGATCTTTAATATCGTAACTATCTGGATTTTTTATATATTTTATTCCACCTTCATAAGCTTCAGCATGATGCGAACTTGTAACTTCTACTTTATATTTATGTGCAAACTCTTCTGAAGTTAAATTTGGATAATTTTTTTTGCCACCAACAGCCTCATAAAAAGAGTCATGTAAAATATTTTTTACCTCTTTATAATTTACCTCTTTGCCTTTTATAGTAACTGTAACATCCCAATCGTGCCCTACTTTAACAACTTTTGATGGATTTGTAAACTCTTTAAACTCTATATCTTTTGCTGTTATTTGGTTATTTGGGTGTAAATTATTATAATGTTTAACAAATTTATCTTTAAAATTTATTAAAGTTTTATCATGTAGAGTTTTTATTTTTTTATTAAAAACTTTTTTTAGTTTAATATCTTCTTGAGAGTTTAACTCTTTTATGGCTGAAGGATTTGCTTGTATTTCTAAGATAATTTTATCTATATCTTTAGAGTTATTTTTATATGCCTCTTTAAATCTATTTACTAAATGTTTTGCTTTTTTTAACTCATTTAAATATGCATTTACTCTATCTTCATTGGCTAATATAAAAAATTGAAGAAGTATTAGTAGTAAAATATAGATTTTCACAACTTTCCTTTTGCCCTACTTTATATTCTAACAAAAATATAGAGCAAAAAAGTACATCTTAAATATAAAACAAGGAGCTCCCCTTAAAAGGGGAAGGGATTACTTACTTTTCTAAATAAAAAGGAGGAGGAATAAAGGTTTTTATTATAAATTATAACTATTTTTCAAAATTATTTAGTGGCCGGGAGAGGGGGATTCGAACCCCCGGTGGCTCTCGCCACACCGGTTTTCAAGACCGGCACGTTCAACCGCTCCGACATCTCCCGATAATAAAAAGGTGGAGGCGCCACCCGGATTCGAACCGGGGATCAAAGCTTTGCAGGCTTCTGCCTTAGCCACTTGGCTATGGCGCCTCATACTTTAAAATGAAAAAATATTATAAATTTATAATATCATTTGATTTTAAAATAGTGGTGCCCGAGGCCGGACTTGAACCGGCACGGCCAAACGGCCAAGGGATTTTAAGTCCCTCGTGTCTACCAATTCCACCACCCGGGCAATGCCAGGTTGCACCACAAATATGGAGCGGGAGACGGGATTCGAACCCGCGGCCCCAACCTTGGCAAGGTTGTGCTCTACCCCTGAGCTACTCCCGCAATACAAACTTAATCTTTATCTTTGTGAGCGAAATTATAACTATATAACTTTAAATAAACTTTAAATTACAAAGTTTTTAGTAATTTTCTTTATACCAAAAAGCTATTTTTGGTATAATACTTTGATTTTCAAATTTTGAAGGATACTTAATGAGAAGTGATGAAGTAAAAAAGGGCTACAACCGTGCCCCTCATAGAAGCTTGCTTAGAGCTACAGGGCTAAAAGATGAAGATTTTGATAAACCATTTATTGGGGTTGCAAACTCTTTTATCGAGATAATTCCAGGACACTTTTATCTAAATAAAGTTAGCGAAATTATAAAAGATGAGATTCGCAAAAATGGGTGTGTGCCGTTTGAGTTTAATACAATTGGCGTTGATGATGGCATTGCAATGGGGCATGATGGTATGCTTTACTCTTTGCCAAGCCGTGAGATTATTGCAAACTCTATTGAG
>CAZCOI010000100.1:0-7694 GCA_964500335.1 uncultured Nitratifractor sp. | reverse complement strand
CATCACTTCCTCCTCTTGACGATATATAAGTCGTTGATAAATTATAGCAAAGCTAATATTATTAAAACCTTAGATATATAAGTCGTTAAGGTAAAAATTTTAGAATGGAAAAGGGGTCTGGAAAAGGGAAAAGAGGTGACAATGACAACCCAACCAAAACCAAATCTTATGGCACTGGGAGAGTAAACCCTTTGGTACTCTTGGGAAAGGGGTCCTTATAATAATAAAAGAGTTATACTCAATATTGCAATAGCTCCTGTTAAATATGGTAAAGATTTATATAAATTACTCATTTTAATAAGAGGTTTTCCATCTACAAATATCCCTACTTGAACAGCCGTAACTAACAAAGCTGATGCTATAAAAAATAAAAAAGATATTACAACAATAGATAAATAGCTATAGTGATTAATTGCATACCCATAAAGAGCAATAGCAGATATTGCAACAACAAAATATGAGATATAAGTTTTATTATCAACTCTCTCTTCTTTTTTATGAACTCTTACTAATTTGAAATAGAAAAATATTAAAAATAGTGTAATATAAAATAGCATACAACTCCTTTTTAATAGGAATTGTATCAAGATAAGATTAGATTATATTTTAGATAAGCACTTATTTTATAAAAATATAATTAATGCGACATTACTCTACAATATGACCTACAAACTTTGACATATTATTTAAAATCTCTCCTCCTCTTCTAAACCCAACTCCGCAAGCTTCATATGCATAAAATACACCAGCCTGATAGAAATTACCTCTATTATCTTTTGGAAGCTCAGTAAACTCTTGATATATCATTTTATGGTTATCATAATCTCCTAAATTAGAAGCTACAACTTTTCCATCAGCAGATATAATATTAATGCTCTCTCCTTCTCTTCCAAAAATTGGCTTTTGAACCTGTTTTTTACCTTTTAATGGTTCATAAGATGTCTCTAAAAGCAGAGGATGATTTGGGTAAATATCCCAAAGAATTTTAAGTATCGCTTTGCTTTGAAACATTAAAGTATATGCTGGATTAAATATAATTGCCTCTTGATTTTTGACAATATTACTTAAAAGCATTGCCAAGTCTGGCTCTTGTATTGCTATATCTTCCCAAGGAATCAGCTTAAACCAAAGCTCATACTTATTTTCATTATAATATATTCCACTATTATCAAACTCTACCTCATCAATATAGGCAAACTCTGTATCAAAACCAGCTTCAATTGCAATATGCTGAAGCAATCTTACTGTATTTTCTTCTTCTAAATTATCTTTAATTGAGCTAAATAGAAATCTCCACCCTTCATAAAGCTCTTCGAAATTATCTACACTCTCTTGGAGGGTTACTAATCTTTTAAAGTTATCTTTTAATGCCTCATAAATAAAGTTAAATTGAGCCTTTTGATCTAGACCATTTTGTTTTAATATTGCCCACTGAATTATAGCACTTTCAAAAAGTGCTGTCGGTGTATCTGCATTAAACTCTAAAAGCTTAATAGGTTTACCATCTATTCCACCTGCTAAATCAAAACGCCCATAAAGATGCCAATGAACATCACTCTCCCAGCTCTCTTTTATAAGCTCTACTAAATTAAAAGGTATCCCAACCTCATGAAAAAGATTATTTTTTATAATATAATCTCCAGCCTCAACAAACATATCATAAAGTTCATTAACAGCGCTATAGTAATTTTGTGCTTCATCTTGAGTAACTACAACTACCTCATTTGCAATATAGCTTGTATTGTCACTATCTGTATGCCAAAGAAAGCCTAACTCTTCTAAATACTCTTTGCTAAGTGGTTCTAGCTCTTTTAATTTAACCATTTTTAACCACCAAAAAAGCTACTACTTCTTGAAGAGCTTCTTTTTGTAGAGCTTCCAAAAAAACCGCTTCTTTTTGTAGAGGTTGTTTTAGTTCTTGGTTTATTAAAGCTATTTTTACTTCTTGTATAAGTAGATGGCGATTTATAACCAGCTTTTCTATTATTTTGATAGTTTGGATTTCCAAAAAGCTTATTACCAATCCAAGAGCCTATAATTGCGCCTGCCGCACTTGCTAATATTGCTTCTCCAAGCCCCATTCCACTGCTTAATTGAGCTTGAGCATTAGGATTTGTTAGATTTGAAGTTCCATTATCTATTTTTGCAGACTCTTTTTTTATAAGTTCATCCATCTCCTCTTTTGTTAAGACTCTCTCTTTGCCATCAAGAGTTTTTAAAACAATTCTTGTCTCATCTGCTGGAAATTCGTCTTTTATTTTATATTTGCCTTTTTCAACCTCTTCTATAATTACAAAAGCGCCTTTTGCTTTAGCTTGTTGGTTTGTAGTATCGTTATTTGAGCTAGTACATCCGCTAATTCCAGTAGCCAAAACTACCCCTACTCCAGAAGTAAGGGCAACAGAAGTTAGTGTTCTTAAGATTTTTTTCATCTAAATTCCTTAATTTAAATTTAGATGAATTATATCTAAAAAAACTAATCTGCGTAGAGGTCTGTTATATCAAAATCATATTCTGGTTCAATAACTGGTACTTTTTCTACACTTTTTTCATCAACTTCATGCTCTGTTAGATTATAATCATCACCTTGATAGAATTTTTGCTCTTTTTCAAACTTTTTTTCTGCCTCAATAGCCTTTTGTAGATTTTTATTTGTCAAATCTGTAGAGTTTGCCTCTTTTGTTACATTTTTATCTGTTGCATTATTTTCTGCGAATACAAAGAGTGTTAAAAAAATCATTAGCAATACATTTTTATACATAACAAAACCTTATATATGTAATATATATTTATTATATCCACTTTTTTCTAAACTTGCTACTTAGGTAGCAATAAAAATTTAAATTTTTTTCTATAATTACACAAAAAATTGGGAGGTTAGCAATGAATATCATTAGAGGATACAATCCATTTGCAGAGCTAGAGGCAATTAGAGAGCAATTTAATAGAGTTTTAAATCAAGCTAGCGAAGTAAAAAGAGATGTAGATTTTATTCCGGTAGTAAACACAAGAGAAGCAGATGATGCTTATTATATAGAAGTTGAGCTACCAGGTGTAAAAAAAGAGGATATTAATATTGATGTAAATGAAGATACATTAACAATTAGCGGTGAAAGAAAGGTAAAAGAGGAGCATAAAGAGGATAACTTCTATAAGGTTGAATCTGTTTATGGCAAGTTTGAAAGAAGCTTTAGCCTACCAGAAGATGTAGATACTAATAAGATTGAAGCAACTTCTAAAAATGGTGTACTTGAGATTAAAATTCCAAAAGTACAAAAAGTAGAAAAAGCTCCTAAAAAAATAGAAATTAAGTAAGGAGGTAATTATGGCTGATGTAAAAAAAGAGTTACAAAATGTAGAAAAAAAGATTGAACACGGCATTGTAGAGGGAGTGGAAAAGGCAAAAGAGGTATTTACAAACCTTGCTAGACATATTCCTTTAGCAAATTTAATGCACAATAGAAAAAAAGATACATATACAATTGAAATTGATTTACCAGGTGTAGAGAAAGAGGATATTAATGTATCTATTGAGGATGATTACTTAATTGTAACAGCAATTAAAAAGATGAAAAATGAATTAAAAGAGGAGGATTACTACCTTCTTGAGAGCAAATATGGCAAATATTATAGAGCATTCTATCTAGGCGATGATATAGATAGAGATAGTATCGATGCAAAATATGAAGATGGAAGATTAATTATAACTTTTGATAAGGTAGAGTCTAAGAAGCGAAGAGATATCGCAGTAAAATAAAATAAAACAACACTTTTTTGTGTTGTTTTACAAATTGAGATAATTATATGTTATACTATAAGCACTATATAATAAAGGTTAATAGTGCTTTTAAATAGATTAAGAAAACTCCATTACAAAGAACTATTTTTATATGGCGCTTTTAATACAATAATTATTCTTACATTAGTTGCATTTAGCATCGATAGCTTGATGGGGCAAAAAGCAGATGCAAAAATTGATATTTTATATGGCTTATTAAGTTTTATTGCTTATATTCTCTTTTTTAAAAAGCATAAATTAAATAGTGCCGCTGTTGCACTTTTTTGGATTTCTGTTTTGATAGAAGTTTTATATTTAGAGGTTCACTCTATAGATTTTAATATAATCTTTGCTTTTTTTATTCCAATTATTGCTTATATTTCTATGTCAAAAAGATTAATTATAATTAATTTAACAATATTTTATATACTGCTGATATCTTATTTAGGATATTACTACTTTAAATTAGATAATAATATTTTTTTGCACAATCCTAGCTATCTTGTTGCTTATACTATAGCTCATCTTTTTATGTTATCTTTTGGAATATTTTATAATTTAGCTATAGAAGAGTCTATTAGAAGGCTAGAAGAGTCAAATAAAGTAAAAAATATGCTTTTGCACGAGGTACATCACAGAGTAAAAAATAATCTAAATTTAGTAGCCTCAATTTTAGGATTAAATGCAAATATGCTAGATTCAAAATCTACAAAAAACTTTTTAGAGTCAAATCAAAAAAGAATAGAGTCTATGGCAATTTTACACGAAATTTTATATAAACAAGATAAAGCAAATAGCGCTGATATTTCTGATTATATCAATAAACTTTCTACTCATATTATAAAAACTCTTGCACAAAAAGATGTAAATATTAAATGTAATATTGAGCATGTTGAGTTTCCTATGGATAGTATGATACAATTTGGAATAATTATAAATGAGCTAATTACAAACTCTATAAAACATAAAAATGTAGATAAGCTAGAGATTATTTTAGATTTTTATAAATGCGATAAAGAGTACTGTTTAAAATATTGCGATAATTTAAAAAGTGATATTAAAAAATTGGAGAGTGGGTTTGGTTATAGCCTTATACTTCTTGCATCAAAACACTTTAAAGCAGATGTAAAAATAGATAATAAAAATGGATTGTGCTATAATTTTAGATTAAAAAGTGGATGGTAATATTCCAAATAACTATAATTATAATGTTTTCCCCTATTTTTTTGATATAATTTTTCAAAGTAGTAGGGAGGGTGCTTTGAGTATTAATGTTTTAATAGTAGAAGACGAACCAATACCAGCAGAATATTTAAAAAGCATAATTGAGCATGTTGAGTGTTTTAAAGTAGTTGATATTGTTGATAATGAAGATGATACTATAGATGCCATTCATAAATATAATGTAGATATAATCTTTATGGATATTATGATTAAAGGCTCTAAAAGCGGTGCTGAAGTTGCTTTAAAGATAAGAAGCTTAAAAGATAATATATTAATAATTTTTCTTACTGCCTACTCTGAAAAAGAGATGATAGATTATGCCGTAGATGCTGATGCTTTTGCATACTTACTAAAACCCTACCGTCCCGACGAGATAACTGCAACATTAGAGCTTGCTAAAAAAAGATTAAATAAAACAAAAGAGCCTGTAGTTGAAGAAGATAGCATTAAATTAATAGATAATTACTACTTTAATAAACATCAAAATAGGCTATATTTAGATAAAAACGAAATAAAGCTAACTTTAAAAGAACAAGACCTTTTAGCACTTTTGGCATCTAATTTACCCGGTTTAGTAGATACTAAAACAATTTTAGAAAAATTAAATATAAGTGAATTATCTTTACGCTCTTTGTTATATAGATTTAGAAGTAAAACAAATAAAGATTTAATTTTAAGTATAAAAGGTGTTGGTTATAAACTCTCTACTATATAGGAGTAGCATTTAAAATCTTATTTTTATATTTAAAATATAAATCTTTACTAAAATCTATATCTTTTCTAGCTTTTATAAGTTCTAAATCATTTCCTTTTAATTTAACTTTTTTAATACCTTTAGCATTTACTTCTACAGGATATTTGCTTGTATTTAATATCCAAAAATCGCTATAATCAATCCCATCTTTTAGCTCTTTTTTTACTCCAAATTTACTACTGCTTGCAACTCCTTTTAAGATAAAAATATCATGATAAAAATCATTATTAAAATCTTCTTCTACTAAATTGCCTTTACTATCTCTTGAAACATAAGCAACTATATCGATATTATCATTACTTTTTTTATTTATTAAAGAGTAGAGCTCTTTTTTATCTTTAATATTTTCCATTCCTTTAAAACTATAATATGAGTTTATATGTCTATCTAAAATACTATTTTTTAGATTATCAAAATATAATCTCTCCAACTCTATCTTTTTTTTATCAATTAAACTACTCAAAGAGCTAGCAATTTTTTTACTATGCTTTTGAACTCTTTTATTTAGATATATATCAATATGTTTATCGTTTAATATCCCTAAAAAGTTTAAAAAATCATCTAATTTATTACTAATATAGTTAAAAAATTTGCTAATAAAGTTATCTTTTCCAAAATGTTTTTCTATAAAATCTATAAAAAAGCTCAATGCAAAAACTTCTAAAATAGGAGATATCCAAGAGTTTGCTAAATAGCTAAAAATTTTATCAAATATAATCCATAAAGATTTAAAAAATCCAATTACTATAAGCTTTATCTCTGCATATATTGCTAAATAGCCTAATGAATTTGTAATATATAGCAACCAAATAGCTACAGTTAAAGGGAAAAAAATTAAAAACAACCCTTTTAGCTTAACTTTATAATTTATATTTTTATAGTAATTAAAAAAATCTTTTAACGGCTCTTTAAAATATTTTAATATATATCTATCTAGCCATTTTGCAAAAATATTATCTAAAAACCATCTCTTAATTGCTAAAAAGAGTGCTTGTATAAGGGTTAGTTTTTTAAAAAATGCAATAATTTTAATCTTGCTAGTTAGCCAAAAAGATAAAATAGAAGCTTTAAATAAAATAGCAATAGCAACCATATAACCTAATAATATATCATAGGCAATAGGGAAAAAACCTTTTAAGAATATAACAATTAAAGTAGGTATTAAAATTGCAATTAAAGCCTTATATCTCCTTTTCATTAAAAGATTATATCTAAAAAAATAGTATATTAAGATAGGCAAAAGCCTATCTTAAACTAAAAACCTAAAATACCATTAGGTTTTAAGTGAGGTATAGAGTCAGCTAAATTAGACTTCTCATCATCATTTGAATTTATATTTAATAAACCTTGATCTTTCATTTTTTGAGTATCTTCATAAGCTTTTCTATGTTGGTTATCGTGTCTAATCTTATCTAATAAGCTCTGATTAATACCAGACCCACCTGACCCGCTAGAGCCGCTAGAGCCGCCAGAACCTCCAGAGTTTCCAGAGTTTCCGCTACCTCCACTACCACCATTTGCACCAGATGATGAACTATTAGAGTTTACTCCACTACTCCCTACTCCGCTTTGAAAAGCACTACCACCGCACCCTGCAACTATTAATAAAAATGCAAATAGTAAAGAGTATTTTTCATAGTAACCTCCTTATATTATAGTCATCAAAAAAATTATACATCTATTATAGGGCAAAGTCAATAGATATTTCTTAAAATTTAAACTATTTTTTTATCTCTAATTCGCATTAGCAAAATCCCTAATTTGTTTAACCCCTCGACTTTGTAAGTTCCCCAAAAATTATCTTCCCAGCTATTTTTTTCTTCTATATAGCCACTAATTTGTTGCAGTTTTTCAAATAAATGAGGATTTTGACTAAATTTGAGATTAAGAGCAATTTTCATTGCATCAATTTTCAAAACATCCCAATTTTTGCGAAGC
>CAZCOI010000099.1:0-1610 GCA_964500335.1 uncultured Nitratifractor sp. | reverse complement strand
TAAGAAGCAAATTAAGCGAAGAGCAAATTAGAGAGTGCTTTAATTTTGACTACTACACAAAAAATGTAGATGCGATATTTAATAGAGTATTTAAATAGTAATTTAAAAACTATAAACACATACAAAAGATTCCCGCTTTCGCGGGAAGGGCAAATTCTAAATTTATTACTAAAATATAACTTAAAGTAATAATCCAAAATTCTATTTAGAAATAATAATTATTATCAAAAAATCATAACTAAAAACATCTATTTTTAACAAAATCCATATAAAGCACTCTAAAAGCCAATATTTTAACTTTTAGCATTTTTGCCTAGCCATGGTATTAAAAATATTTTTAATATCTTCTAATTTGCCTTTATTTTTGGCTATAAATAGATACTAATTAAGATTAATCAGCAAAATATATATATTTATAAAAATGGCGAAGATGATAAATTTGCTAAAAAATATATAAGCAAATTTTAATAATATAAAATATACTTGGCAAAAAAAGAGAAGGTATTTGAGTATAAGAAAAAGGTGTTATAGATTTAAAAAAATATTACCTATAGCTAATTTTAATATCTACTCTTTTAGGCAGTGCAAATGGCGCGTTGTTTGTGTTTATTGGGAAAGAGTTAACAATTGCGTTTCGTGTAGAATTATAAAATATAGATGGCCCATTTAGGGTGATATTTGCAACATTACCACTACTTGTAATGGTAAAAGATGCTCTTACTAGGCCTTTAATATTAGCTCTTTGTGCGGCTTTTGGGTAGTATTTGTTGCTGTTAATTTTGTTTACTAAATTAAATAGAAAGTTTGGGTTGCCTTTTGGTTTTTTATAAATTGAGCCTTTGTGGGTTTGATGGCTACTTTTTTTAGCTTTAGACTTTTTTGTATGTTTTGTTTTTTTGTGTATTAGTAATCTTTTAGCCTTTAATTTAGCTCTTTTTTTATGGTGGTAGTTACTTTTAATTTTAGCAGAAGCTTTATATCTTTTAGTATTTTTTGCTCTCTTTTTTTTGGCTACTTTTACTTTTTTTTCTAAAGCTTTTTTTACAACTTTAATGGGGTTTGCTTTTTTGGGTTCTATTTTTTTGTGTTTTATCTTTTTTTGAATTTTTGGTTTTATAATTTTAGGCTCAAGCTTTTTTTGTACTATCTGCTTTTGGGGCTTAGTTATTGCTTTAGTTTTTGTTGGCTTTTCATTTTTTATGCTTTTTTGGCTAACTAATTTTATGCTGCTAAGCTCTATTTTTTTAGCTAACAAAGTGCTTTTTGGGCTCTTTTGTATTAAGTATATACCAAAGGCAAAAAGAGCGTAAATACTAAGCGCTAGGGTAAATGATTTTAGGTATCTATTCATCTTTTGTAACTATTGCTATATTTGTAAAGTTATTACTTTTTAAGGTGTCTAGCAGATATAAAAAGTTTTTAAATTTACTATTTTTATCGCAGTTTATAACAATTGGGTTAGCCTTGTTTAGTAGAGCTAAGGTATTTAGCAAAGCATCTTTAGAGATAGGCTTTTTATCTATAAAAATATCTCCATTTTTAACTATTGTAATTGTTATATTTTTTAGATTTTGCTTAATATTAGTAGCGCTAGTAGCAGAGGGTAGCTC
>CAZCOI010000098.1:0-7625 GCA_964500335.1 uncultured Nitratifractor sp. | reverse complement strand
TATACTCTTTAGCCTTAAATATATTTTATCTTCATTTTTGCCAAGTATTAAATTATCATCTAAATCTATTAAATGTTTAGGGTATAAAAGCATACAGTTTTTTATTTTAAAATTTATTCCGTATGCAAAGATTTGATATTTATCTTGAGTTGATAAATCATCTCTTGTTTTAACTAATTTATATTTCGTATCTATAATCAAATTATCTAAAACAATATCGGGTTTTAGCACCAAAGAGCCGAAATTTCTTTGAACTTGCAATTTTGTAGAGCTATCAATCTCTTTATATAATTTTCCTATAAATTTTTCAAAAACTTCCGCCATATCAAATAAAAATGTAAAACTTTTATTGTTATTTTTATCAACAATCGGAATAAGTTTTTTTAGTAAAACTAAAGCGATTTCATAACTTTTTTGGTATCTGCCGTTTGTTCTATCAAAGTAGATATTTAATCTATTGTAATCTATATTTAGATAAGTAACTTCATCTAAAATCGATTCGCATCTATTTAAGTTTGCATAACTGCTAAATTTTTTAAAATATTTTATCGCAAATAAAAAAAATCTATTTAGCTCGTTATCCATACTAAACTCATCAAATTCGCAATAAATATTTTGATTATAAAAATTTTGAAAATTTTTATCTATCAAATATTTACCTCTTAATTGCTTTAAATTCTCTTGCATTGTTATATATTTTTTAAAAAGCCCTTTTTTTAACTCATTTAAAAGCGTATTTGCAAATAGTCTTATAAAAGCTTCTAAAATAGTATGCTTTTGCACGCTACTTTGCATTAACTCTTCATTTTTTAAATCGATATCATATGCATATATAATCATATAAATAAAAATATTTAAATTAAGCTCATTATCTTTCGAAATTTTTGGAGCAATAAAATAACTCTTATCCTCAATAGATAAAAACCCGCAATAATTTTTTGGTTTTATACCGTTAAAACCACTTTCAAAATATGAATGTAAAGCTTTATTTTTTTTGATATAATCTTCTATCTCTTTTGGTAGATGTCTATTTTCTTCTAAAAATATCATTATTTTCTCAAAATTTAAAATATCACCATATATTAGTAAAATTTTATAAAAATTATTTTAAACTTTCAAAAAATCTTTTAAAATATTTATCGTTAATTTTTCATCAAAATAGTGTGTAGCACCTTTTACAATATGCAATTTGGAACTTTTTATATAACTAAAAATTTCTTCGGCTAAAGTATAGTCGCAACCGCCATCTTTATCTCCAGTATATATTTCGATATCCAATCCTTCCAAATATCCGGCTTTTGCATATTCTAAAATTTTATTGGCTCTTGGAGGGCGAGAACCGTAATTTAATACTTTAGTATCGCTTCTACCAAGCACAGGTGATAACAATAAAACTTTACCGGGATATTTTTGAGGTAAAAATTCCATTAATGCATGCATAGCTAAATAACCGCCGTATGATCTACCTATTATTTTATGCTCTTTACCCCAAAAATTACTTTTTATATCATTGCAAATTAATTCTAACTGTTTTTTTATAGGATATACTTCAAAATCTCCAAGAATCTCTCTACCAACCACATTAACCCCGAGATTTAATATTAACTCTCCGGTTCCCTCATCGATTTTACTTCTTCTACCCGGTAAAAAATATATCTCTTTTGCACTCATCCTAAACCCTTGTTAAGATTTTATTGCCTTATTTTACCAAATTTTGAAATTAGCTATTAATTTTATTACCAGCTAAAAAGTGATAAATTAAATAAACGGTAAGAAATGCTAAAAGTTATCCAAGCATTAAGAGCTAAGTATTAAGCACTAAGCTCAGCTAACCTTAACCCATTAAGCATTAAGTGCTAAGCATTAAGTATTAAGCAATAAGCTACCCTTAAACCCTTAACCCTAAATCCTTCTCCCTTAACTCTTAGCTCTTAACTCTTAATCCTTCTTCCTTCACCCTTACTAAAAACCAAAAACCAATACACTAACCACTATCACTAAACCCTTAACTCTTAACTTTGAATTCTTAACTCTTAGCTCTTAACCCTAAACCCTAAATTTAGAATAGATCTAAATTTTGTTCTACCGGTATATGAGTTGGTTTTCTTTTTGGTCTATGTTTTTTTCTCTCTTTTTGGCGTTTAATTAGCTCTTCTCTTTGAATTCTTAATTTCTCTTTTAACTCAAGAACTTTCTCTTGGCGTTTTTGTTTAATTTTACTCTCTTTAAGCTCTTTTTCTCTTTTTAGCTCTTCTTGTTTCTCTTTATCAATATTTGGCTTTAAGAACTCTTGCTCAACCATAGCATCTACAATAGCTTTAAATACAGGTACAGCAGACTGTGAAGCAAAGTGAGCTTCATATTTTGGCTCTATAACAAAAACACCTATAGTATATTTATTACCAACAAAATCGTTTGCAAAACCATAAAAACTAGTATAATACTCTTTTACATATCTACCATTTCTTGCTATCATTGCTGTTCCTGTTTTTCCGCCAACCTCTAAACCTTCTGTAATTGCTTTTCTTCCTGTTCCAAATTTTACAACTTTTTTTAATGTATCTTTTACTATATTTGCTGTATCTTTACTAATTGGTCTAATAACTGTATAATCTTTTTTAAGATAAAACTTATCTCCATTTTCGTTTTGGATATAGTTTACAACTCTAGGTGTATAAGATACTCCATTATTATTAAAAACATTATATGCTTTTAGAAGTTGAGCAAAAGTTGCTCTCATACCATATCCATAAGCGGTTGTTGCTCTATTAACTTTAGCTCTTAGTTTTTTTACCCCATAAATTTGCCCATTTGCCTCTTTTCCTATATCGATGCCACTTTTTTTATCTCCTAAGCCAAACTTTAAGAGCCCATTTCTAAAATCATCTTTTTTAAATAGCCAAGCTATCTGAGAGATACCAATATTTGAAGATTTTATAATAATATGCTCTGCATCAAGAGATGGTTCTGGCTTATCATCTGTAATTTTAAATCTGCTATTTAGCCAAAGTTTACCATTATATGTATTAAAGACACTTTGAGGAGTAATTAATTTTTTATCTAGTGCCAAAGCATAGGTAATTGGTTTTAATACAGAGCCTGGCTCATAAGCATATGTAGTAGCTTTTGGTTGAAGATTTGCAATCTCATTTGGTTTAATATCTAAAGGATTATAGCGATTGCTTGAGGTAATTGCAATTATTTTTGAATCTTTGCTTCTCATTACAGCGGCTATTATCTCTTTTGCTTCAAGTTTTTGTTTGTAGTTATCTAAAATATAGTCTATAGTTTTTTGAAGTCCTAAATTTATATTTAAAACTAAATTATAACCATTCTCTTTTTTGCTATATTTTGTAGATTTAGTATGAACAATATAGCCTATAGCATCTCTCTTACCGCTAATTAGACCATCTTTTTTCTTATTTAAATATTTATCATAAAACTTTTCTATGCCATTAAAGCCAACAATATATTTATAACCTTTATCCTCTTTGCTTCTTGTATATCCAAGTATTGGAGATAGAGCCTCTTTTAAAGGGTACTCTCTACTCTCTCCTTTTTCGCTTATCGTTAAACCGTAATAAAAGTTTTTATTAACCCCAAAAGCTTTAAAGACTTTAAAACGATTTAATTTATACTTTAGCTCTTTTAAATATATTGCTGTTTTTGCATCTATATTATCTGCTAATATAACCCACCCTTCTTTAGGTTTGCCATTTTTATCTAATAGCCTTTTTTTAAGCTCTTTTAATGGTATATTTGAATATATGCTAAATAGTTTTAAAAAGAACTCTTTTTTGTTTGGGTCTAAATATTTTGTATGAAATGAAGCGCTATAACTTTTAATAGACCTTGCTATTGTATATCCTTCGCTTGAGATTATACTACCTCTTAAAGCTCTATCTTTTAGCGTTTTAGTTTTAAGCTCTATATTATCATTAAATGCCAATATTAAAACTCTAACAACTAACACAAAAAGCAAAATAAGCATTATAATAACAACTACTTTAACTCGTTTATCTTTAAATATATTCTTATTTTGTATATTCATATACCCTTCTAAATAAATATCTTTTTAAGTTATTGCGTTATAATATCATAATTTTAATACTAATTAATAAAAAAATAGTATCATTATGTAAATATTTTTAAAAAAGGTTAAATATTTTATGGATAGAGCCCTTTATACATCTACAGTACTACTACTTTTATTCTCTTTAGTAGCTGTATATTCACTATCTGTATTTCCTACTGTATATTTTGGCGCTACCGAATTTCACTTTTTAAAAAAACAGGCAATTTTTGTAATTATATCGATAATAATCTTAACAATTGTAGGTTCTATGAACCCTTATAAAGTTTTTAAACCTTTAGGATTTATTTTATTTATTTTATCATTTATTGCAATTTTTGCAATGCTATTTTTGCCAGATAGTTTAGTAAGAGCAGTTCTTGGGGCAAAAAGATGGATTAAAATAGGCTCTTTTTCGATTGCACCAACAGAGTTTTTCAAATATGGTTTTTTATTTTTTATATCTTGGAGCTTCGCAAGAAAAGAGCAAAACTTAAAAAATACAAAATCTATTTTTAGTGAATTTAATATTCTTATACCATATTTTGCTTTACTTATGGTTATTATTGCTTTTATTGGAATTGGGCAAAAAGATTTAGGAGAGAGTGTTGTAATTTTAGTTACGCTTTTAACTATTATTTTATTAGCTGGTGGTTCAAAAAAGCTCTTTTTTACTTTAATCTCTTTATTTATTGGGTTAGTTGTTATCTTAATTACTATAGCACCCCATAGACTTAGTAGATTAAAAGGCTGGTGGGTTGGTGTACAAGATGGTATATTAGCAATATTGCCTAGTAGTTGGGCTCATACTTTAAAAGTTACAGATACTACTGTCGCTTTGCCAATTGTTAATGCTCTAAACTCTATAAAAAGTGGTGGTATAGTTGGTAGAGGTTTAGGAGAGGGGCAATATAAATTAGGGTTTTTAAGTGAAGTTCATACAGACTATATTTTTGCTGGAATTGCTGAAGAGATAGGAGTAATTGGGTTATTAACACTACTTTTTTTGTATGGATTTATTATCTATAGATTGTTTGTAATCGCCTCTTATTTGGTTAAGCCAATGGAGAGGTACTTTGTAATAGGTGTTGCAACAATTATTTTTATAAGCGCAATGATAAACTTTTTTGGCGTAACAGGGCTAATTCCTATTAAAGGTATTGCTGTACCTTTGCTTAGTTATGGAGGCTCTCAAATAATAGCTACATCTTTAGCAATTGCAATGGTTTTAATGCTTAGTAGAAAGGTAAAAATATGAGTATAGTCTTTACAGGTGGAGGAACAGGAGGACATTTAGCAATTATTGATTCTATAAAGAATTTTGTTAATGGTAAAAAGATATATATTGGCTCTACGAGTGGATTAGATAAAAGTTGGTTTAAAAACGATAATAGCTTTGAAGCTAAATATTTTTTAGACTCAAAAGTTGTAATGGATAAAAAACTTTTTGGTAAGATTAAAGTTTTACTATCTTTAATAAAAGAGATTAAAAAAGCAAGAGAAATCTTAAAAAAAGAGAATGCAAAAGTTCTATTTTGTGTTGGCGGATACTCTGCCGCACCTGCATCTATTGCCGCATTGAGTTTAAAAATTCCTCTAGTTATTCAAGAACAAAACTCAGTATCAGGCGTATTAAACAGATTTTTAAAACCATTTGCAAAAGAGTTTATCTCTGCGTTTGAGCCAAACAGTGTAACAAACTCATATCCAATAAAAAAAGTATTTTTTGAAAATGCAAGAGTTAGAAAAGAGTTAAAAACCATACTAATAATTGGAGGTTCGCAAGGTTCAATGACTCTAAATAATCTTGCATTAGAGCTTGTACCTATTTTAATAAAAAGAGGTATTAAAGTTTACCATCAAGCAGGAGAAAAAAATATAGATACTATAAAAAAAGAGTACCAAAAGTTAGGTATTAAAGATGTAGAGGTTTTTGGTTTTAGTAAAGAGCTTCCAAAAATTATTACTCAAGCAGATTTTGCAATTTCTAGGGCAGGTGCTTCTACATTATGGGAATTAACAGCAAATGGCTTACCAGCTTTATATGTACCATATCCTTATGCTGTAGGAGACCATCAATATTATAATGCAAAATATTTAGTAGATAAAAATTTAGCATATGTATGTAGAGATAAAGATTTAAATGTAAAAAAGGTTTTAGATATTATTGATAATATCAATTTAGAAGAAATAAGTACCAATTTACCAAAACAGATTCAACCAACTGCGGCAAAAGATATTGCAAAATATTTAGATAGCTTTTAATTTCACAACTACTCCACATTTAATTAATATAATTCTTCTACCAATAAAAATTATTGGTAGAGGTGACCAAAGAGTCTTAAATGTTATGTATCATTTCTTCTCCTCCTATAATTAATAGATACAAGCTGGGCGGTTTAGATAGCCGCCTCCTCCTGATAACTTTAATTTAACTTTATAATTCAATTAAAATTGTTTGATTTTTAACGCTTTTTAGATAAAATATCTTCAATTAAATATAAGCAATCTTATATGAAATTTTTTTGAAAAGATTTAAAATTATATGAGGTTAAAAAATGAAAATAATATACTTGTTGTTATCTATTATTATAACTTTAAACGCAACTAATACAAAAACAATTTATAAACCTAAAGTAGATAATACTAATAACTATAATAAAGTAGCATTAGTAATAGGTAACCAAAATTATGTTATAGGACATTTATATAATACAGTAAAAGATGCAAAAAGAGTAAAAGCATTTTTAGAAGAAAAAGGTTTTAAAGTTATATATGGAGAGAATTTAACAAAAAGAGAGTTTGATAATAAGATTTTAGAATTTTTAAGTTATTTAAATAAAAATAGAGTAGGATTGGTATATTACTCTGGGCATGGAGTTCAAGAAAATGGTGAAAATTATTTAATACCTATTGATAATGATAAAATTAATACAAAAGCAGATTTAAATTATGAAGCAATAAGATTAAATAGACTTTTAGACAACCTAACAGAAAAAAATGATAAATTAAATATTGTGTTATTAGATGCTTGTAGAACACCATTTAAAACTTTTTCAAAATCTACAAGAAATGGTCTTGGTGAAGTTAGTGCAACAGGAGTATATATTGCCTTTGCTACTGCGCCAGGAGAAGTTGCAAACGATGATGGACTTTTTAGTAAAACATTTATAAAATACGCAAAAAAACCTTTAGAGATAACACAAATTATGGAAAAGGTTAAAGAAGATATATATAAGCGAACAAAACAAAGACCATATATTAGCAACGGTAAAATTGGTTCTTTTTATTTTGTTAAGCCTAAAAATAGTATTCCTAACATAAATAAAAAAGTCGATAAAAATCTACTTTTATGTAGAGAGTTTTCATATATGCAAAAAGATGTAAATGGAGTATTAGACAAACAGGCATTAAATTATTGTAGCAAAGTAAAAGGAGCTATAGGAAAAGGTTATATAGCTGGAATTTATTTTAAACAAAAAAAAGATAAAAAATCAAAAGAGATATATCATACAATTTTAAAAGATTTAAATATTTTATGTACAAAAAATAA
>CAZCOI010000097.1:0-1991 GCA_964500335.1 uncultured Nitratifractor sp. | reverse complement strand
CTATCACTCAAAAACAAAACAATATAATTCAAAATCTTATCTTGCATCACGGCGACTTTTACCATGGAGATATTTCTAAAATAGAAAATAAAGAGTGGTTTAATTTGCTAAAACAGTTTCATATAGCCGATAAATTAGGCTCTTTCTCAATAAAACAATAAAAAATTTTTAAAACTTTCTCAAATAGTCTAATTATGACTATTTACTTATATACAATTTGCTTATCAGTTTGGCAGGTAGGTTTGTGGATAGTCTAACACAGTTTAAATTAAACTTTTTAAGGAGATGTTATGATGCCTATTAATGCATGTATTAAGATTATTGCAATTGTTGCTGTTGTTGTAGCTGGTAAAAAGGTTTTGTCTAATTTAGATGATGATGATTTGTTTGATGACTTATGGGAGTAAACTATGAAACAAAGAAACTTTCACAAATTAGCTATTATTAAAAAAGAGGCAAGAGGTTATACCACTTTTGTAAGATCAAAAAAGGTGTATAGTAGAAAGATCAAACATAAAAACAGATAAAAGGAGTTTGCTATGGAGTTCAATACATTTTTTAATAGTGTTGCTAATTTTAAAAATAGTAATGATTTTTCTGCTATGCAAGATGCACCAGCATGGGCAAAGGTGCTATATTCTGAAATCTTAGAGCTTAAAAATATGATAAATAACAGCGCAAAAACTCAATATAGCCAAAATGGAAAAAATAAAGATTATTTAGATTTTGTAAAGTATATTAGAGCTCAGCTAAAAGCAAACCCAGCAAACAATTATTATCCAGAAATTATATACAACAACAAAAGAATCGGGTTAGATATCAATGACTTATTATATTATAAACAAACAAGCAATAACCTTACTAAAGAAGAGGCTTTTAGTGTATATGAATATCTATACAAAAATAGAGATAATTTATCTAACTATTTAAAACTCTAAATTGTTGTTAGCTATTGCTTTCTGCAACTTTTTTATATAAGCACTTTTTAGCTCACTAGGCTCAATTATTATAATATCTGGCATCCACTTTTGAACAAAAGGTAAAATCTCTAAATCTTGAGTATACTCTACACTAAACAAAACACCATTATCTTTGGTTTCACTTATAAACTTTTGAGATCTAAAAAATTTTTTCATATCTTTTTTGAAATATCTTGCAATATTTGATGTAGCATATAGTTTTGCAACTTTAGGTTTGCAGTTGTGCAACGAAAATGGATTTTGATACTTTTTGTGCAGCCAGTTGATATACTTTTGCATCTTAGCACTCTGATAAGAGGTGTTATTGGTTGTTAATTCAACACTTTCTATAAATTGTATTCTAGTAATAATTAGAGCTTGTTTATCTATGTGCGCTACATACCAATTACCTTCGCTAAATAATATCTTTAACGGTTTTGTATTTAAGTAGTTACCTATTTTAGAAAAAATATTTATCTCTCTTCTGCTTTTAATTGCTCTTAACAACCGCTTGAAAATTGCACTCTTCTCTAATACTTTTATATCTTCAAAAGGTGTATTATAAAAAATATATGGCTTATCCTCTTCTTTGCTAATTTTGTTCCACTCTTCTAAAATATCTGGTGTTATATCTTTTGCCATCTCAAAGACAAATCCAAGCTCAAAGCTATTTTTAAAACTTTCATTTAAAATATCTATAGGCTTTATTAGTTTGTATGCCTTTTTTCTATTGTGATTTAATGCAACTATATTGTTAAAATTATTGCTTATGGTCTCTAGCTCTCTAGCTAGTTGTCTATGCCCAATATCTAGCAATTCTTGTAAATTGATATCGTATCTATCTATAATTTTCCCTGGATTTTGATGAAAATATTGCAATATCTTTATTGCTCTGTCTAAGTAGGTCATTTTTTACCTTTATTGGCTTTAATTGTCTAAATATGTCAATATATTTTAGCATAATATTATAAAAACAATTAGGAAAGCCAATGAGTTATCAACAATATTTAGTATGTTATGACATTGTCAATA
>CAZCOI010000096.1:0-1616 GCA_964500335.1 uncultured Nitratifractor sp. | reverse complement strand
GTTTATAATGCATAATTTGGGCTAAAAGGGGTTTTATAAACTCTATTTTTATACTCTTTAAATTTTACTAAAATATTCTTTTTAAATTAATCCAAAACAAATAATTTTCTCTCGCCTCTATATTCTAAAAAAATATCTTTTTTATATCTTAATCCGCACTTTTGCAAAATCTTTTGAGATACTATATTATTTGGATGCGTTGTTGCAACAACTCTTGCTTTAAAATGGCTTTGTATAAATTTTATTTGAGCCAATGCAATCTTTGTTGCAAAGCCTTTGCCCCAATGCTCTTTTGCTATTATATATCCAAATTCGTAAGATTTATCATCAAATTTAAAAATCCCACCAAAGCCGATAATTTTATCTTTATAAACAATTGGGCTAAATTTTAATTTACCATCAAAATTAAAGTTCTTTTTTATGTAATTTATCGCTTCATCTTGGCTAAAAGTTTTGCCAAATGTATATCGCATTAAATCAAAATCTGCAAAATATTTAGATAGTATTTTAATATCTTCTTCTTTTGTTGTTACTAAAGCTAAATCGTCATATTTTGCTATAACTTTTCTATTTTCTAAAATTCCTTTTTGCAAAAATCTTCTACCTCTTTATCGATTTTAAAGATATCTTCTATGCTACTTGGCTTAACATCTTCAAACTTTTTATACGCTTTTAAAATATTGCTTGTCATCTCAAAAAAGCCGTATCTATCTTGCACAAAGCCCTCAATTGCCACTTCGTTTGCTCTATTTAGCACCACTCCTAAATGCGCATTATTTAGCAGATGCTCTTTTATCTGCCACATTGGGTATTTAGACTCTTCTATTTTTTCAAACTTTATTGCATTTAATTCAAGCAAATTAAGTGGCTCTAAAATTGGCTCCGTAACCTTATTTAAGACAGCATAAGCAATTGGAAGCTTCATATCCACGCCGCTTAATTGCGCTGTTGTAGAGCCATCAACAAACTCTACAAGTGCATGCACAACTGAATTTCGCTCAATTAGGGCATCAATATTAGTTGTATTAAATAGCCACTTTGCCTCTAACAGTTCAAAAAGCTTATTTACCATAGATGCACTATCAATCGTTATCTTTTGTCCCATCGCCCAATTTGGGTGCTTTAGCGCATCGCTAAGTTTTGCATCTTTAATATCTTTTATATTCCAATCTCTAAAAGCACCGCCGCTTGCTGTAATGTATAATTTATTTGGTTTTTTATTGCCAAGCAGATACCAAAGCCCAAAATGCTCACTATCTATTGGAACAATCTTGCTTGTATTTATAAACTCTCCAGCAATTACGAGTGATTCTTTATTTGCAAGAGCCAAGTTTTTATTTAATTCAAGCGCTTTTAAAGTTGGTCTTAACCCGGCAAACCCAACAAGCGCGTTTACTACCCTTTTGGAGTTACTAAGCTCTAACAGCTCTAAAATTCCATCTTGCCCAACAAAAACTCTATTGTGTTTTACAAGCTCTTTTTTACTCGCATCTCCAATTGCTACAAAACGGGGGCTAAACTCTTTAATTTGCTTATTTAATAAATCTACATTCCCATTAGCAACTAGCGCTTCTACTTTAATATCAAAACGCCTGCAAATATTTAGCGTATTAACC
>CAZCOI010000095.1:0-2106 GCA_964500335.1 uncultured Nitratifractor sp. | reverse complement strand
AACCAAATAAACCCAAGATCATACAGAGCGCATACTAAAAAACTAGGCTTAGATATAGTTTGTGAATTTGATTACAATAACAACAAATATTGGGAACTTTGTTTAGATATAAGAGAGTTGTAGAATAAAATCTATTACTTTTTTGTCACTAATTTCACAAGGTTTTAGTGTACCTTGTTTAACGGTTACATAATAGTTTGCACTTACTATATCGGTGCCTCCAAGTTCTCTTGCAAAAATTTTTATAACTCTATTATTAAAGAGATTATCTTTTCTAAGAAGATACTTTTTGTTATTGTAGATTACATGGTATGTACCCTCTTTTAGGGTATTTAGTTTTTTGTAAAAATTACTTCTGTTCATGGTTACAACTAGCAGTTGCTAGTTATTTTTCTTTTGTGCACTTGATACTTTTTTCTGTAAAGTGATTTGCTCTTAGTTTAAGCGTAGAGCCATTTCTATCTTTTGTTCTTTCTGCAGGGATAATTACAGTTGGTGATTGCATTCTAATCATACTATAAACTACCCAGCCATTTTTACCAATTTTTTTTACTTCGTATGCTTCTTTTTTGTCGTCTGCTACGCTTTTTTTACCTAGTTTCATGGTATATTCTTTATGAACTTTTTTTATCTCTTTTGTGCAGTTTGAGTCTTTAAAAATTGTCATATCTCCTATTACATCGCCGTTAGCCTTAAGATTAACTGTTCTTGATGCATATTTACCATTTGGCATTTTGTAGCAATTTGCACTCCATACTCCTGCCATCGAAGATAGCATATTTGTTGTATTGTTTTCTATGTTATTATTTGTTGCAAACGCAATTGAGATAGATAGTATACTAAGTGTACCAATTTTATTAATTAGTGTCATTGTTTTCCTTTTAAGTTAATTAGATTTTATTTTACCATAATAGATATTAATTCAATAAAATAAAACTGTGCTATAATAGTTATATGAAAAAGATAAAACAAAATGCAAGAGAGAAGTTGTTAGATGTTACTTTTGAAGAGATCTATTTAAAAGGATACAGTGCTACTTCTATTGATGTTATCTTAAAAAAGGCTGATGTTCCAAAGGGGTCGATGTATTATTATTTTAAATCAAAAAAATCTTTAGTGCTTGCTATGATAGAAGAGAGATTGTATCCTAAGATGGATAGTTTTTTTCTATTTAAAAGGGTAGATGGCTTAAGTGTATATGGCTCTTTAGAGCAGATTTTGCAAAATATATCTAAAAATAGTACTTTAATAAATAGTGGTTGCCCAATGTATAGGCTTATGGTCGAGCTCTCGCCAGTAGATAGTGATTTTGATAATATTATAAAAATAGGCTATGAAAATATGCTAAATAACCTAAGTGCAATGTTAAAAGATGGGGTTAATGCAAAAGAGTTTTCTAATAGTCTAAATTGTGACAATTTTGCTAAATTTATTATTTCTTCGGTTTGGGGAGTGTTGTCGCTATCGCCTACGATATCTAGCTCTAAGAGCTTTTTAGAGCAGACCTTTTTTATACTAAAAGCACTAGATTGTTATAGAAATTAGACTATTTAGTCTAGCTTTAAGCAGAATTTCTATATACTTTCTCTAGACCAATTAGTCTAGAAGGAGAAGAATATGTTTATAATAGAGAAAGAGCTTTCGCTTGAGGGCAAGCTATTAACAAGAGTTATAAAGAAAAAAATGGGCTTTGTACCTAAGCATTTTGAGTTATTTGCATCGCTTAATCCAGCTCGTTTAAAGATGTATCTGCAGGAGTTAGAGTATATCTCTACACACAAAAATATAGAGCCAGATTTTTTTACTTTTATTAGGTTAGCAGTAGCAAGCAAAGAGGGGTTTGAGTATTGCATTAATTTAAATAGACAAATACTACTTACTAGAGGCTACACAAAAGAGCAACTAGATGCTTTGCTAAAGCAAAATGAGTTACCACTAAATAGTAAACATAAGGCGCTATTTGTATCAACTTTAGATGCTATGAGAAAGGCTGAAAGTTTTACTAAAGAGAGTGTTGATTCTTTATTAAATTTAGGCTGGAGTTACGAAGATATTTGGGATGCGCTAGATCATGGTGCTTTTTTGTATAAATATGCGAAAATACTA
>CAZCOI010000094.1:0-1858 GCA_964500335.1 uncultured Nitratifractor sp. | reverse complement strand
AAGATATGCAAAGCGAGATATTAAGCGCTTATGAGACTTTGAGCAAAGAGTATAATAGCAAAGAGGTAGATGTAGCTGTAAGAAGCAGTGCAACAGCCGAAGATTTACCAGATGCCTCATTTGCTGGGCAACAAGATACCTATTTAAATATTCAAGGTGCTAGCTCTTTGATTTCTCATATTAAGCTATGTTTTGCCTCGCTTTTTACTACAAGAGCTATTAGCTACCGCCAAAGCAGAAACTTTAGCCACTTTGATGTAGGCTTAAGTGTCTGTATTCAAAAGATGGTAAGAAGCGACAAAGCTAGCAGTGGAGTGATGTTTAGCATAGATACAGAGAGCGGATTTGAAGATGTTGTATTAATTACCTCTTCTTGGGGGCTTGGGGAAAATATTGTAGGTGGTATTGTAAATCCTGATGAGTTTTATGTATATAAACCAAAGCTAAAAGAGGGCTTTAGCCCAATTATAAAAAGAGAGCTAGGCTCTAAGAGGTTAAAGCTAATTTATGCTAGCAAAGAGTCTAATCAAAGAACCATAAATATCAAAACAACGCCAAGTGAGCAGAGTAGCTTTAGTTTAAGCGATAGCGAAATCTTAGAGCTTGCAAAGATGGCTATAACTATAGAAGAGCACTACTCAAAAGAGGCAAATAGATACCAGCCTATGGATATAGAGTGGGCAAAAGATGGATATGAAAACAAAATATACATTGTTCAAGCAAGACCAGAGACTGTTCAAAGCCAAAAGAGCAATCTAACTCAAAAACGATATATACTCAAGCCAAATGGGCAAAAAGTTTTAACATCTGGCATTGCTATTGGCTCAAAAATTGGTATTGGAAAGGTTAGAAAGATAGACTCAATTGATTCTATTGGAGAGTTTAAAAAAGGAGAGGTGCTTGTAACTGATATTACCGATCCTGATTGGGAACCAGCTATGAAGATAGCAAGTGCTGTTATTACAAATCGCGGTGGCAAAACCTGCCATGCGGCAATTGTAGCTAGAGAGATAGGAGTGCCTGCAATTGTTGGGTGCCATAACGCAACTGAAGTTTTACAAAGCGATATGGTAGTAACTGCAGATTGTTCAAGCGGAGAGATTGGCAAGGTTTATGAGGGCGAAGTTGAGTATAAAGTAGAAGAGATAAAATCTAACTTTAAAGAGCTAAAGACAAAAGTGTATGTAAATATTGGCAACCCTTCAAGAGCGTTCTCTTTTAGCAAACTGCCTGTAGATGGAGTTGGACTTGCTAGAATGGAGTTTATTATAAATAACTATATCAAAGTTCACCCACTTGCTTTAAAAGATATCTATTATGGCAAAGAGGTCAATGAAGCTAGCGAAATTAGCAAAATAGTTAGCGGATACAAAGATACCAAAGAGTTTTTTATAAAGAAAATTAGCGAGGGTGTTGGGATGATTGCGGCTGCTTTTTATCCGCGCCCTGTGATTGTTAGAACAAGCGATTTTAAATCTAACGAGTATAAAAAGATGGTTGGCGGCTTAAGTTATGAGCCAGAAGAAGAGAACCCAATGATAGGCTTTAGGGGCGCTAGCAGATACTATAGCGACATCTACAAAGAGGCTTTTGCTTGGGAGTGCGAGGCGCTAAAATATGTAAGAGATAGTATGGGGCTAGATAATGTTAAGCTGATGGTGCCTTTTGTTAGAACTCCACAAGAGGGCAAAAAGGTTTTAGAGCTTATGAGAGAAAATGGCTTAATCCAAAAGCAAAATAAGCTAGAGATATATATGATGTGCGAGATTCCTTCAAATGTGATTTTGGCAAAAGAGTTTTTAAAAGATTTTGATGGGTACAGCATTGGCTCAAACGATTTAACCCAACTAACTCTTGG
>CAZCOI010000093.1:0-7317 GCA_964500335.1 uncultured Nitratifractor sp. | reverse complement strand
ATGATTCCAAGCTTTTTGAGCCTCTTGACCCTTTTTAACAGCGCTTCTAAACTCATCTAAAACATCTTTCGGAACATAAAAAGAGGTTGTTGGGAATCCTTCTTTTTCTTTAGCTTGTTTTATAATCTCTTCTCCAAGCGGTGCTCCGTGAGTTTTGTGGCTTCCTTCAAGCTCAAGCGCTCCGCGCCCTATAATCGTATTTGCAATAATAATTGTAGGTTTAGTTGCCTCTTTTGCTTTTGTAAAAGCGTTATCAATCTCTTCATAGCAGTGGCCGTTAATTTTTATAACATCCCAATTTTGGGCTTTAAATCTCGCCTCTACATCTTCATCCCAAGCTAATTTGGTATCGCCTTCTATTGTTATGTGGTTACAATCATAAATTAAAATTAAATCTTTTAAGCCCAATCTTCCAGCAAGCGAACAAGCCTCGTAACTAATTCCTTCTTGCAAATCGCCATCACCGCAAAAGCAGTAAATTTTATGGTCTATAATTTTGCAAGTTTCGCTATTAACTAAATTGGCGGTATACTCTTTTGCCATTGCAAATCCAACAGCATTTGCCACACCTTGCCCTAAAGGTCCCGTTGTTATTTCAACACCAGGTGTGTGCCCAACTTCTGGATGCCCTGGAGTTTTTGAATTTAATTGTCTAAACTCTTTTAAATCTTCTAAACTAACATCATACCCCCAAAGGTATAAAAGCGAATATATAAGTGCCGAAGCATGTCCGCCCGAAAATACCAATCTATCTCTATTTAGCCATTTCGGGTCTTTTGGGTTGTGTTTTAAATGTTTATGTAAAACCACCGCAATATCCGCAAGCCCCATCGGTGCGCCCGGATGCCCGCTATTTGCCTTTTGAATCATATCGGCACTTAAAAATCTAATTGTATTTGCCATCTTTTTATAAAGCTCTTTTGACATTACATTCCTTTTTTATTTATTGTGTCTATATAGATATTTATCTAAAATATCTTTAAGTGTTGTTTGTAAATTTAAATCAAACTCTTTAAAGCTGTTTTCAATCTTAACAGCTAGATTATTTGCATATTCAATCGACTCCTCTAAACCAATAATATTAATAAAGCTATTTTTATCTGTATCGTTGCCTATTGGTTTGCCAACCTCTTTTTCATCAGCTATTGCATCTAGTATATCATCTTGAACTTGAAATAAAATTCCTAAATCTATACCAAAATTATATAATAATTTTTGAATTTTTTTATCTAATCCAACAATAACAGCTCCCATTTCTAATGATGCGGCAATAAGTTTTGCAGTTTTGTTGGTGTGTAGCTGTATAACTTCATCAAGTTTTAATTTGCTATTTTCAAAAGTTAAATCTAGCGCTTGTCCTAAAACCATTCCGCTAAGTCCACCATTGTGGGCTAATATTTTTACAAGCTCTATCTTTACATCTGCTCTAAATGCACTAGTTGAGATTAGCTCAAAAGCATAAGTATTTAAGGCATCGCCAATAAGTGTAGCTGTTGCTTCATCATATAAGATATGTAGAGTTTTTTTGCCTCTTCTTAAAGGAGAATCATCCATACAAGGCAAGTCATCATGAATTAAAGAGTATGTATGAAAAAGCTCAATTGCCATTGCAATTTTATAGCTTGATTTAATTAGTAAAGGTTCATAAGCTTCTACAACACTAAGTAGCAATTTTGGACGAAAGTGTTTGCCGCTATTGCTAATAATATACTCTAAAGCACTATTATAGTGAGGATGAAAGCTATTAACTTTTGGTATGTTACTCTTTAGGTACTCTAAAAAATTTTGCATAGGTCCTCTTAAAAAATTAATGCAAAATTATATCAAAATTTAGTAAAATTAAAACTAAGTATGACTATATAAGTAGTATATTCATTTAATATAGGAGAAGAGGTGAATATTAGTATTAGCAAATTAATTATGTTTATAATAACAGGTTTTGTTGTTATTTGGATAGTTTTTGCTATGAATGTTTCTGATAATCATCACCACAATTTAGGTACATATATGGATAGATATATTTTAGTATCTATAATTTATGTTTTGGTTTTAAACATTTTAATTAATTTGCTTGAGTATATAAAAGATAATTATGTCTAAAAAAAATTTAGAGAGTTTAAAAAAAGTAATAGCCCTTTTTATGGTTGCTATTTGGCTTGTTTTAATTTTTAAAATATTTAAAAGTGGAGGCACAATGAATCAACAGCTTCCAAAATGTATTTTTACAACTATAGGAGTTTTTGCGGTTTTAAATATAATTATAAAATTGATTGAATATATTGAAAGAAAAAAAGAGGCTAACTCTTAATTTTTGCAATTTTTGCTAACTCTTTTAATATATCTTTTTCTTTTTTATCTTCAACATTAACAATATAATTAGCTACTTTTTTATATGCTTTTTTTCTCTCTTTATATAGAGCTTTAGCTTTTTCTAAATCTTTAAAAAGGGGGCGTTTTGCAAGCTTTGCTTCTGCATTTTTAGCATTTTTTAATCTATTATATATCCACTCAAATGAGGCATCAAGCAAAACAACTTTACCAATTTTATTTAAATTTTTTACTTTATAAAAACCGCCACCACAACTAATTAAAGTGCCTTTTACACAACACTCTAACCAATTAGCAGTCTCTTGCTCTTTCTCTCTAAAGTAGCTCTCTCCAAATTTAGAGAAAATTTTTACAATAGTTTTGTTCTCTTTAGATTCAATTAAATCGTCAGTATCAATATTATATACTTTATACTCTTTTGCAAAAGCTCTTGCAATTGTGCCTTTGCCAACACCCATAAAACCAATCAATAAAATATTATTCTTCATAAAAACCCCATTAAAAGTTTGGGGTAATTATAACCTAAATATCTCAAATATAAGATTAAGCGTAGATATTCTCTTTACCTGCTTCTTTAGCTAGCAGTCCATAAAAAAGTGCTCTATATTTTTTTCTATTAGATGAGCCTAACTTTTGGCAAACTCTTTGAATCATCTCATCTAAACTATTATTTGGCATATCTAAGCCTAATTTCTTTTTAAGATAGTTATTTCTAATTCTATCTAATTCGCTTTTATCTCCACAAGCTACAATTTCTGTATCTGCTCTATAAATTGCAGGTCCAAGAGATTTTGCAATATTTGCAATATAATCATCGCTCATACCTAAACCAAGCTTTTTATTCTCTTCTTGGTAAATTTTAATTTTATCGTCTAATTTACTCATTGTTTTCTCCTTACTCTTTTAAATTAAAGCTATTATAGCAACAATAGAGTGGAAAAATCAATATATATGACAATTTTTTATATTTATTTTTATTTGCACATAAAATAGATATAATAATTACATTATTTCTACATATTTTAATGATTTATTATAGTTTATTATGAATATTTGGAGTATAAAAAAAACTAATATTAATAATAGCTATATGCTATTACTATCTATAGTTATTACTGTGTGTACATTTCCTCTTGGATTAAAATCTGCAATTAGTTTCATCCATTTTGGATTTAGTTTTTTATAAAGAGTATCAAAAATTTCATTTGCACTATCTTCATGGCTAATATATCTATTTGCAAAAGAGTTTATATAAAGTTTTAGAGCTTTTAGCTCAATTACTAAATCTTTTGGAATATAAGAGATTTTTATTTTTGCAAAATCGGGATACCCCGATCTTGGACATTTACACATAAATTCGGGTAATTCTATATCTATAGTATAATCTTTTTTATTATTATTTGGCCAAAAGTTCTCTTTTTTATTTATATCAAACTCAATTATCTCTTTCTCTCCATATCTCATTTAATGCCTTTATACATCTAAGTGTTTTACATCTTTTGCGTGCGTTTCGATATATGCGCGGCGAGGTTCAACCTCATCACCCATAAATAGAACAAATGCTTCGCTAGCTTTTTCAAAATCTTCTATTTTTACTCTTAATAATCTTCTATTAGTTGGGTCCATTGTTGTTTCCCAAAGCTGGTCTGGATTCATCTCTCCAAGCCCTTTATATCTTTGAATATAAGCACCTTTTTTAGCAGACTCTTCAATTTTAACTAAATCATCAAGAAGGTCTCTTTGCTCAAGCTCTTCATTTAGGTAATCTTTAATTTTTTGATAAATATAGATAGCTTCGTTATAGTGAGGGCTTGTAAATAGATTATCATCTATAATTAGCTCTTCAAGCCCCTCATTTGTTTGTACATAGTAGTGAATTTTCTCTTCATCTATATATTTATTTAAAATATTATATCCAAGTTTTTGAATAAACTCTTCTAAATCTTTTGCAAGTTCTTGATTATTTTTACCTGCAATGTCGGGATTTTCTATCATATATCTTAAAACTTCTGCCATAGAGAAGCGCTTATCAAGCTCATTTAGCGTTAATTGATAGTAGCCTACAAGCTTAAATAAAGATATTAAATCCTCTTTGCCAAGAGTTTGAATATTTATACTTTCAATCCCTTTTTCTATTAAAAACTCTTTTAGCGCTTTGTCATCTTTTAAATAGGTTTCGTTTTTACCTTTTTTATATCTATAGAGTGGTGGTTGAGCAATATATAAATATCCATTTTCTATAATTGGGCGAAGGAATCTAAAGAAAAATGTCATTAAAAGTGTTTGAATGTGGCTTCCGTCCACATCTGCGTCAGTCATTATGATAATTTTGTGATATCTTAATTTATCTTCGTCAAAATCTTCGCCTATACCACATCCAAGAGCTGTAATCATATTTTTAATCTCATCCGAGCGCAAAATTTTATCAAGACGAGCTTTTTCAACATTTAAAATTTTTCCTTTTAAAGGTAAAATTGCTTGAAAGACTCTATCTCTACCCTGTTTTGCACTACCTCCTGCACTATCTCCCTCTACTAAATATAGTTCGCTTTCACTTGGGTCTTTGCTTTGGCAATCTGCAAGTTTTCCAGGAAGTGTTCCAACACTCATAGAGTCTTTTCTTTTAACTAAATCTTTCGCTCTTTTTGCCGCCTCTCTACCTTTAGCCGCAAGTAACACTTGATTCATTATAGCTTTTGCTTCAATTGGATTTTCTTCTAAATATTTATTTACCTTTTCGTAAGTAAATTTTTGTACTAGTGGTCTAACATATGATGAGCCAAGCTTTCCTTTTGTTTGACCTTCAAATTGTGGTTCTGGAACTCTAACGCTAATTACTGCTACTAACCCCTCTTTTGTATCATCTCCGCTAATTTTTGTATTTTTCTCTTTAGCGTTTGCATTTTTAGAGATATAGTTTGAAATTGCTCTAGTAAGACCAGCTCTAAAGCCTGCTTCGTGTGTTCCACCTTCAATTGTTCTAATATTATTTACAAAGCTTAAAGCTGTATCTTTATCGCTATTTTGATACATAAAAGAGATATCCATCTCTATATCATCAGCTTTCCCTTCAAAGAGTTGGGCTGTAGATAGCGGCTCTTTGGTAGATAGATCTTGTACAAACTGTTTAATTCCACCTTCAAAATGGTACTTCTCTTTTGTACCGTCTCTTTCATCTTTAAACTCAATTGTTATCTTTGGATTTAAGTATGCAAGCTCTTTAAAGCGCTTTGATAAAATATCTTTTTTAAATTCAACGCTTTCAGTAAAAATTTCAGGGTCTGGCCAAAATTCTATTTTTGTACCTGTTTTTCTAGGGCTATTGCCTGTAATTTCAAGGTCTGTTACAGGAATTCCTTTTTCAAACCACTGTTCATGAATCTTACCATCTCTCCAAATAGTTAAATGGAGTTTTTTAGCAAGAGCATTTACAACAGAAACCCCAACACCATGTAAACCACCACTTACTTTATATGTATCTTTATCAAACTTGCCACCAGCATGAAGAACAGTTAAAACAACAGTTGCGGCTGAAATCTTTTCTGTTGGGTGCTGTGCAACAGGAATGCCGCGCCCATTATCTTCTATAATTGCTGAGCCGTCACTTGTAAGAGTTACTTTTATAGTATCGCAAAATCCAGCCATAGCTTCATCTATAGAGTTATCGACAACTTCATAAATTAAGTGATGAAGCCCTTTAATAGAGGTGTCTCCAATATACATACCAGGGCGTTTTCTAACTGCTTCAAGCCCTTTTAAAACTTTAATATTACTAGCACCATAATCTGCCATTACTCTCTCCAAAGATAAATTAGTAGATTATACCAAAAAGTGTTCTTTAATAGGCTTAGTTGGCTAAAATATTTACTTTATGCAACTTTTGTAGCAGATAAATTTTTTTTAAAATCGTATAATTTAAAGAAAAAAAGGAGCAAAAAATGGCAAAAAGTTTAACAGAAGTAAAATTTTTTCATTTACATGGTACAAAAGATGGAATTATAAGTGTTGCTCATATTCATGAACCTTATGGAGAAGGTAGCCAAAGCGTGGTAAGTATTGGAGTAGATTTACATGGCAATTTTAAAAATCCTGAGTGGAAAGTTCATATTCCATATGAGAATATCGATGATTTAATTGAAGGTTTGCAAATTGCAAAAGAGGAGTTTGGTAAAGAGTATGAACCAGATGAAAATGCTATACCACTACCTTTTGATGAGAGTATTGGCGGCGATTAATGCCGCTAATATTTAGGATGAATATTTCTATATTTGCCCTTTTTATAGCATCTATCAAGCTCTCTTTCGCAATATTTTAGACAAGCATCTTCGTTTGGTTTATCAAAGCACTCAACTGTGCAGGTTCTATAAGATATATCGCAATTTTTGCCGCCTTTTATTTGGGAAGGTTTAATTAAGTTACTTGTATTAGGTTTAAAATTTGCATTTAAATATTTTATAATTTTATCATACTCTTTTGCTTTGGATTTTGGATAATTTAAAATGTAAAAAACTAATATATCATTTTGCTTATATGCTTTTTGATAAGTTATAATACCGTTTTTGCTTAAAGCCGATATTACATACCAATTTTTAGCAAATTTATTAAATCCGAGTTTAAACTTGCTTTTTGAGACTAATTTTTTTAACTTTTCAAACTGCTCTTTTAAAGATTTTTCGCTTTTTATAAAAAATATTGCGATATTTGCACTATTATCTTTAGAGATTAATCTTACGCTACATTTATCGAGCACGCTTTTTTTACAAATTTTTGGATACTCAAAGTATTTATCTAAAAATTTTAAATTTAATTTTGGTTTAAAGTTTTGTTTAAAACACTCTTTTATATTCGTATCTAAAGAGGCTAAATTTAAGTTTAAAAAATCACGCTCGCTTATAAAAATAGTCCCAAATATCGCTTGAACTATAACCAAAAGTAAAATCAGTTTTTTCATTTTCGCTCCTTTGTTTTTATTATAAAACTATTTAAAGA
>CAZCOI010000092.1:0-7541 GCA_964500335.1 uncultured Nitratifractor sp. | reverse complement strand
GTAACTACTCTTGTAATTCCGGCAGTCTCAAGCATATCTGCAACAAGCTTTGCAGAGATTGGAACTCTAGGAGCCGCCTTTCTATCTTGTCTTGCATAGCCATAGTATGGTATAACTGCTGTAATTGTTTTTGCAGAAGAGCGCTTAAGAGCATCTACCATAATTAAAAGCTCCATTAAGTTGGCATTTGCTGGAGCGCTTGTTGGCTGAATTATATATACATCTTTTCCACGAACCGATTCTGCTATTTGAATATTTATCTCGCCATCAGAAAATCTATTAATTGTTGCACTTGAGAGTGGCATATCTAAATATGTTGCAATCTCTTGCGCTAATATTGGGTTCGCAGTCCCTGAAAAGATCATAAAGTTACTCATTATTTACCTTTTATACTTTTTTAGAATTTTACTAAATTATTGCTATTATTTAGCTATTTTTCTTGCAATTTCTACAACTACACTATCAAAAAGTTTAGATAATGAATCTACTATACTATTTACATTACTACTAGATGGTTTAATTTTTTTAAAATTTTTAGAGTATATTAAATTTCCACTAGCACTCTTTATATAGTAGCTTCCTTCAACTACAGCATAACCACTATCATAAATAAATTTATCTAATTTAATATCTACTATATAGCCTCTTTTGCTCTTAACATCCCAAGGATATAAAAATATATTTGGGTTATTTAAAGAGCTTTTTAAAATCTCTATTGTTTTTGATGTTAAAAGCTCGCTTGGAGGAGCTACGAAATTTGCGCCAATCTCTTTAACCTCTAAATTTTGTTTAACTAAAATTTTGTCACCATCTAAATATGGCGGAACCTCAACCTTCTTTACCCCTACTTGAACTTTAGTAACTGCAATAGGTTTATAGTTAGCTGTTGGCATTAAATAGCTACTATTTTTAGTGCTACACCCTACTAAAAAAAGTAAAATAAAAATATATATTAACCTCATCTTTACTCTCCAAAAATTAATGCATTTGGCTTTTTATTTAGTTTATAAAACAGTCTATTTGTAAGCTTGGTAGTGTTGTGCAACTCTTTTAAAGTCGCATCCAACTTATCCCCAAATAAAGAGTTGTTGCTATAACTATTAAGCATTTTACTAGTATTTTTTAGTACCTTTTTAAACTCTACTAAAGAGCTATTTAAATTAGCACCAACACCTTTAAAATCTTTGCTAGATATAATTTTTTGAATTGATAGAATAGTTTTATTGCTAGATTCTAAAAGTTTATCAAGCTTTTCTAAAGGAGCTTGAGACTTATCTAAAAGAGTATTTATTTTTGCTACACTATCTTTAAGATTTAAATCTTCTATCTTTTTAGCAATTTTTGTTAATGTAGCTAATAATCCGCTTTCTTCTAAATCTTTTGTAGGGAAAATATAGGCATTATACTCTTTATCTTTACTCCATTTAAATTTTGTATCGTTATCTTCTGTTAGTATAATTGAAGCTCTATTTAAAAGCAAATTACTCTTTTCTAATTTGGCTACAATTCCTCTTTTTGCAAGCTCTTTAAAGTTTTTAAAACCATCATTTTTAGATGTACTAAAGTTTGCAAAGTCTATCTCACCTAAACATTTTGCCTCAAAATTTCTAAGCTTTTTATTGTATAAAATTTTTAATTTTTTAAGTTCACCTACTTTAAATCCTTTATACATAATATCTGCATCAGCATCTATTGAAGATACATCACCTTGAAACTCAAATACAAATCTTTTAATTTGTGGTTTAGATAGACCAACTCTTATATTTTTAGCATCTGCAACACTTCTATATAGTTTAAAAATTTTACTAACACCGCTATCATACTCTCTATCAAAAGATGTTTCAAATGAAATTCCACTCATTATAAGTGTTGGCAAAGGTGCAATATTAAACTCTACCCTATTGTTATTAAGTTTTAAATCAACAAGTGATTGAACCCAAAATTTAGTTGAGCTATTAACAAGTGATGAATATTTTTTATAAATTTTAATAACTATAATAATATTTTTAGTTATTGGGTCTAAATCTAATGTATGAACCTCACCAACTTGCTTTCCTTTATAATAGATTGGTGTTCCTTTTTTTACACTTGTTGGGAATGAGCTCTCAAGAGCATAATAGCTATCTTCTCCAATATCAACATATTCATGGTCTAAACCTATAAAATTTTTAACTCTTTTTTTGCCTTTTTTAGCCGCCATCTTTATATATGAGCCACTTATTAATGTATCTAATCCTTTTACTCCTGAATATCCTACTTCTGGTTTTACTATCCAAAACTTTGTAGTCTCATTTAAAAAGATTTCAGCATCTTTATTTACTCTTGCATAAACTATAACACCCTCTTTTTTATTATTGATTTCAATTCTAGTAACTTTACCAACTGATACATCGCGAAACTTTATAACACTTTGTCCAGCAGTTAAACCATAACTATTTTTAAACTCTATCCTAATTAGTGGACCAAGTTTACTAAAATGTTCATATACAAGCCAGCCACCTATTATTAATGCGATAAAAGGCACTAGCCAAATTGAAGTTATAAAGTTAAATCCATTTTTTTCAACAATAGGCTCTTTAATCTCCACCTTTTGGCTCCTTAATTAACCTTATATCTATTGCCATTGCACTAAGCATAGTAAAAAAAACCATTAAAACAAAAGCTGTAGCCCCTATGCCTGCAGTTATTTTTACACTACCCATATGGACAACTGCGGCTAATATTGAAACTACAAAAACATCTACCATAGACCATGGTCCAATAATTTCTGTTATATGATAAAGTTTTGCTTGATCTATCTTTTTACTACCTTTAATAGGTTTTTTATAGTTTATTAAAATATATAATATCAAAATAAACTTCAGTATAGGAACAAAAACTGATGCTAGAAAGATAATTATAGCAATTGGGTAAGAACCCTCTTCCCATAGAGCAATTGCACCTCCAATTATTGTATTTCCTGAAGTTTGTCCAAATTTAGTAATCTCTAAAATTGGGTATGAGTTGGCAATTATATATAAAATCATAGCTGTAATTAATAGCGCCCAAGCAGTCGATAAAGAGTGCTCCTCTTTTTGTACTATTTTATTTTTGCAATTTCTGCAATATATTATATCTTTACTATTTATATTAACACTCTCACAATATTTACAACTAATATATTTATCACTTTTCACTATATGCCTTAATATAATAACTCCAAAGCTCAACAGCTTTTATGTTTTTTAACATAAAAATATCAACTAAAACAAATAGAGCTAAAGCAATAGCTGATATTCCAAACTCAACCTCAGCATAACCAAAAAGCTTTACAAGTGCTACTAAAATACTTACTGCAAAAATATCTATCATCTCCCAATCTTTACTAATAACCAAAAAAGATATTATATGCCTTGCAAGATTTTTAAAAATTTTTAGTTTTGTTAATATTGCTAAAATTATATATGAAAATATAACACTTAATGGTGCAATAATTAACACAACAATTAAAATTGCTCCTACAACAAAATAGTTTTCATTAAATAGTGTATATATCATACCAAAAATTGTTAAAGAGTTTTTAATTCCACCAATTGAAACATTAATAATAGGAAAAATTGAAGCAACTATATATAAAATTAAAGATGTTATAGAGAATGCAACACCAATATTAAATGCCTCATCAAAGTTTTTATAAAGCAGATGATTACACTCAATGCACCTTGCTTTAGAGCCTTTTGGAAGTTTTAGCTTTTTTTGTAAAGTGTTACATTTTCTACAAATTATTAAATCATCTAAGTTACTCTCCAATTTGTTCACCCTTTAATATAGCGCTTAATAGCGTAGCATAAGAGCCTTTTGGCAAATAAAAACTTAATTCATACCAAGCTTTTTGTTCAATATATTTTGTATCTAAAATCTCTGGAAAAATCCAAGCATATCTTCTACTGCCACTCTCATTAATTTTAAAATCATACCTACTTTCAAAAAATTCATATGCAACACTAGTTGCTTTTTTTACTCTTTTTCCTGCAATTAATCCTGTAGGAGAGATATCTTTAATATTAAATCTATCTATAGCTTTATTTAAATCTTCAAAAAATATTTTTCCATAAGGATAGTGCATATATAAATCGCCCTCAAGCAATTTAAAAAACTGTTTTTGATTTTTTGTATTTATTAGAGTATCTTTTGGAAGATTTAAAATAGTCTCAACCTCTTTATAGCTAAAATCTTTTAATAATAAAGATAGCTCTATCCTTTTACTTAACCAATTATTAAACAAATAGCTTTGGTATGCCCCAATTAAAAACTCTCTTTTTTTCCTATCTTTTATATATAATTTACCTTCAATTATTGCTTTTCCATCTAAAAAATTGTTTTTTGTATTACCAAACCTTTGCTCTCCAAAATAGTTTGGCATTCCATTCTTTTTTATCCACTCTAAAACTGATTCAATCATATCTAAAGAGGTTAGATTTACCTTTTTAAACCTCATCCAAAATCTATTTCCCTTTAAATGCCCTACTCTAATTTTATTATTATGGATATAGCTATCTAAAATTTTAATCTGCTCATGAGAGAAGTTTTTTAATCTATCTTGATACTTTTTTGGCAAAGAGATATATTGTATTGTAATTGCATTTTTATCTTTTAAACCTGCATATCCAAACTCTTTTTTTGCAATACCTAAATAGCTACTTAAAATATCTAGCATCTGCCAAGTTGTTAGATTCTTTTTTCTAACTTTTAATATTAAATGCTCCCCTTCTTGGCTAAATTTATAAAGAGGGATCTCTTCTACACTAAAATCTCTACTGCTAGGTTTAAATAAAAAACTATTTTTATGTCTTAAAGGTAAAATCCAGTTATAGTGCATTAAATCCTCTTTAAATAGACACCACTTTCTATATGGTGTGTATATGGGAATTGATCAAATAGAGCTAAATTTAAAACTCTGTGAGTTTTACAAAGCTCTTTTAAATCTCTTGCTAAAGTTTTTGGATTACAAGAGATATATACAATATGCTCAAAACTTTTTGCAAGCTCTAAAGTATCACTATCTAAGCCTGCTCTTGGTGGATCTACTAAAATTGTAGAGAAGTTATAATCATCTAAATTTATATCTTTTAATCTATTAAAAACTCTCTCTTTTCTAAGAGCCTCTGCTGTCTCTTTTGCATTTAATCTAGCAAATACAATATTATTAATATCATTAATTTTACAATTTATTTTAGCTGATTTTATGGAAGTTTTGCTAACTTCTGTAGCTAAAACCTTATCAAAATATCTACTTATTGGCAAAGTAAAATTACCTAAGCCACAATATGCCTCTAAAAAATCACCTCTATTATCTTTAATATTATCAATTACCCACTCTATCATATTTTTGTTGATATATGGATTTGGCTGAGTAAATGAACCTTCAAAATATCTATAAATATATTTTTTATCTTTTATAATAAAGCTTTGGGTAATATACTCTTGAGTTAAAACTATTTTTTGTTTTCTAGCCCTGCCAATAACAAAAATATTAAATTTTTTTTCTAATTTTTTGGCCTCTTTTATCCAAGAGTTATCTAATTTTTTATGATATATTAGGGTTACTAAAACCTCATTATCAAGTGAAGCTAAAAACTCTATTGCAAATAGTTTATCTTTTAAAATATCTATAGAGTTTAGCTCATCTAATAATTTTTGATATATATTTTTAATTGGTTTAATAACTTTTGGGCACTCATTTAAAATTGTTATGCCATCTTTTTGTAAATTACTCATTGCATAATTAATTTTATTATCAATATGCCAAATTTTAAACTCTGCCCTTGCTCTATGCGCATCTTGTGGCGATTTAAAAACCTCAATATCTAATTTATAAAAATCATCTAAAAGAGCTTTTAAACTCTTTAATTTACTATTTAGAGCATCTTGATAACTTAGATTATATAAATCACAAGAACCACACTCTCCAAAATGTTTACAATTCACCTATATTCTCACCTTATTTTGATATAATTCTTTTAGTATTTTACCAAAGGAATATAAATGTCTATATCAATAGTTATTTTAGCCGCAGGTAAAGGGACTAGAATGAAGTCTTCTTTACCAAAAGTTTTGCATAAAATATCTGGTAAAGAGATGCTTTTTCATATTTTAGATGAAGCTTTAAAAGTTAGTAGTGATATAAGTGTAGTTTTAAGTCATCAATTTGAGTTTGTTAAAGAGAGAGTTTTAAATGAGTATCCAAATATTAAAATTCATAAACAAGATATCCAAAACTATCCAGGAACAGGAGGAGCGCTAAAAGGGATTGAATTTAGCGGTAAAAGAGTGCTTATTTTAAATGGCGATATGCCTTTAATTACAAAAGAGTCTTTAGAAAAACTTATTAGCTCAAAAGCGCCAATTGCAATGACAATTTTAAATTTAAATAACCCTTCTGGCTATGGTAGAGTAGTTATAAATAATGGTATGGTAAAAAAGATAGTTGAACAAAAAGATGCAAATGAAGATGAGTTAAAAATAAAGAGTGTAAATGCTGGAGTATATGCTATAGATAGAGATATTTTAAACAGATATATTCCAAAATTAGATAATAACAATGCTCAAAAAGAGTATTATCTAACAGATATTATTAAACTTTCTGTTGATGATGGGTTAGATATTGAGCCAATAGAGGTAGATGAAGATGAATTTATGGGAGTAAACTCTAAAGTACATTTAAGTATTGCCGAAGAGTTTATGCAAAATAGAATTAAAACAAAACTTATGGAAGATGGTATAATTTTGAGAATGCCTAAAAGCATTTATATTGATTCTCGTGCCAAATTTGAAGGAGAGTGCATAGTAGAAAATGGCGTAACAATAGAGGGTGATTGTAAAATTATAAATTCACATATAAAAGCTTATAGTATTATAGAAGAGTCAAATATAAAAGATAGTTCAATTGGTCCTCTTGCTCATATTCGTCCAAAATCTAATATAAATAAAACCCACATAGGAAACTTTGTAGAGGTTAAAAAATCCAATTTAAATGGTGTAAAAGCTGGGCATTTAAGCTATCTTGGAGATAGTGAGATTGATGAGGGTGTAAATATAGGAGCTGGTGTAATTACTTGTAATTATGATGGGAAAGCAAAATATAAAACAAAAATTGGTAAAAATGTATTTGTAGGTAGCGACTCTCAATTGGTTGCACCTGTAACTATTGAAGATAATTCAATGATTGGAGCAGGTAGTACAATTACCGATAATGTCCCATCTGGTGCTTTAGCAATTAGCAGAGTAAAACAAAAAATAGTAAATGGCTTTTTTAACAGATTTTTTAATAAGAAGTAGATATGAATTTAGTAGATTTAAGTGGAAAAAAAATCTTAGTTGGTGTTAGTGGCTCAATTGCTATATATAAAGCTTGTGAGCTTGTAAGATTATTTGTAAAGAGCAATGCTAATGTATATGTTGTAATGAGTCCATCGGCAAAAGAGTTTATAACACCTCTAACCTTTGAGGCACTAACTAGAAATAGGGTTTTAACAAAAGATAGCGAAGATTGGTCAAGCGAG
>CAZCOI010000091.1:0-2881 GCA_964500335.1 uncultured Nitratifractor sp. | reverse complement strand
AGCACTTTTAAAATCTGATATCTTAAGCAAAGCGACTGATTTGGGGCTATTTTTGTTTAAACGACACTTTTTGAGCTCTATTGAGAAATTTTCCATATCAAAAAGAGGCTTTAGTGGCATTAAAAGAGGATTAAAAAGGCTACTAGATGAATAGTGTACCATCTTCTAAATTGAAACGAAGCAAAATTGTTGCCAAAGGTGCGATAAAAGCTGGCTCTAAATTAACTAGTAGCGCTATTAAAAGAGCATTTATGAGCAGTAATAAAAAAGCAAACATTAAGAGCCAAACAGATAAAGAGGTAGCAAAAATTGTAGCCGAGACTTTAGGGGCACTAAAGGGCGTTAGTGTAAAAATTGCGCAACAAATTGCCTTGGCTATGCCATTTTTGCCCAAAGAGTATTTAGAGCAACTTAACAAAAGTTTTAGCCAAATACCGCCAATAAACAAAGCATTAGTTAGAAAAATTATAAAACAAGAGCTGCAAGCTTATCCAGAAGAGATATTTGAGAGTTTTAACTCTACAGCTTTTGCGGCTGCGAGTTTAGGACAGGTGCATTTGGGCGTAATTGACGGTAAAAAAGTTGCTATAAAAGTGCAATATCCCGGTATCAAAAAGAGTATTCAAAGCGATATTTCCATACTAAAGTTTATATTAAAACGCTTTGCAAATGGTGGCGATGTAGAGCATTTAATAGGCGAGATAAAAGATAGATTAGACGAAGAGTTAAATTATACTTTAGAGGCAAAAAATAGCGAAATCTTCAAATCCTTAAACAACAAAGATATTATAATTCCAAAAGTTTATAAAAATTTTAGCACAAGCAGAGTTTTAACCACACAATATATTGAGGGTAAAAGCTTTTTAGAGTATCTAAAAACCAACCCCTCACAAAAGCAAAAAAACCACTATGCACAGATAATTTTTGATTACTTTTTTGAATCGTTTTATAAGCTCAATATTGTTCATGCCGATCCAAACCCAGGAAATTTTATATTTACCGATAAAAAATTGGCTCTTATAGATTTTGGGTGCGTTAAAAGAGTCGAAAAAAGTTTTGTTAAAGATTTTTCCATACTGCATAAAATGCTTTTAGAAGGCGCTGATGATAAAGAGATAACAAAAGAGTACTATAAACAAAAGATGATACCTAATGCAACTTTAGATAAGCAGCTAGATTTTTACCAAAGTGTAATTAAGCCTTTAGATAGATTTTATATAGAGGTTTTAGTAAACGATAGTTACGACTTTGCCAAAAATAGCAATTTTACCAAAAGAGGATTCGAGCTTATTAAAAAGGTGCAAAGCACAAATAAAACTTCCGCTTCGTATATGAGTAAAGATTATATATTTATAGATAGAACTTTGCTTGGATACTACGCAATGTTTGAGCAAATGGGTGCAAAAATAGATACAACTTATGCAAAAAAGCTAATTTTTCAAGGTGCTAAATGGGAATAAAAGTGAAAAAGTTTATATTGCCAATTTTGTTTTTTATATTAATTTGTGCAATTATAATTACAGCAGATATGGCAAATTATAATTTTGCTTTTAGAGTTGTTAGCAAAGTGCCATATGGCGATAAAATTGCACACGCTTTGTTGTTTGGAGTTATGGCATTACTGCTAAATAGGGCTTTAGATTTTAAGAGTTGTTGCAACTTTTTAGTTGGCTCTATTGCAGTGCTAAGCTTTGCAACTATAGAAGAGTTTAGCCAAATATTTATTAGCTCTAGAAGTTTTGATTTGCTTGATTTATTAGCAGATTTTATTGGGGTAATCTTAATTAACAAGGCTTACAAATGTAAAATTACGACATAGTAATAGTAGGTGCAGGACCAGCAGGAAGCACTCTTGCTAGAGAGTTGCCTAAAAATTTAAAAGTTTTACTAATAGATAAACGAGCGCTCAATGCTAAACCAACAAAGCTTATAAAAAATTGCGGTGGGTTAATATCGCCAGATGCACAAAAGGCTTTGGCATCTTTTGATCTTAGCATACCAAAAGATATTTTAGTAACGCCACAAATGTTTTATGTAAAAACAATAGATTTTGACAATAATATGGTTCAAAATTATCAAAGGTACTATATTAATGTAAATAGAGAGCTTTTTGATAGATGGCTGGTTAAGCTTATTGGTACCCATGTAGAAAAAAGCTTTAAAACAAGATTTAAAAATGCAGTTAAAATTAAAGATAAACATCATATAACAGTTGTTAAAAACGGCAAAACAAAAAAGATATGTTGCAAGCTTTTAATTGGTGCAGATGGGGCAAACTCTAGGGTTAAACAAAAGATAATTGGCACTTTAAAAAATGAACCAAAAAGATATATTAGCACTCAAGAGTGGTTCAAAATAGATAGTAAAAATAGTTATGTGGCTATGTTTGATAGTCAAATAAGCGATTTTTATTCGTGGATTATACCAAAAGAAGAGTATCTAATCTTTGGCACAGCTATAAAAGAGGGAGCCGATATCGCTAAATATCACAATTTACAAAAAGACAAATTAAAAGAGTATGGCTATAATTTAGAAAATGCCATCAAAAAAGAGGGATGTTATTTATTAAGACCAAAAAGCAGCAAGGATATCTGTTTAGGTAAAGATAAAGTTGCATTAATTGGTGAAGCAAGCGGATTAATTAGCCCAACAAGTGCCGAAGGAATTAGCTATGCAATGCTTAGCGGGTATGAGCTTGCAGTTGCTATTGAGCAAGATTTTGATAATTTTTTAAAAGTTTATAAAAAAAGAGTAAACTATTTAAAGAAAAATATCGATTTAAAATTAAAAAAATACCCTTTTATGTATAACAAGAGACTAAGAAAAATTATTCTTTCATTAGGCATTGGCAGCTTATCAACAAGAGGTCTATCATTAAAAT
>CAZCOI010000090.1:0-3244 GCA_964500335.1 uncultured Nitratifractor sp. | reverse complement strand
TATATCATCTGGAATCTCTTTTTTACTAAATTGCTTCTCAAATGCCTCTTTTGCTTTTAGAGCCTCTTGCTTATTATGAAAACGCTCTGTAATCTCAAGTGCTAAATTCTCTTTAACCTTTTTTGGATGCAATGTACCACTTTTTACACCATTTTTAAGCTCATTTATCTCTTCAATTGTTTTATTACTTAAAAACTCATAATATCTCCACATCAACTCATCGCTAATTGACATAACTTTAGCAAACATACTCTTTGGCTCTTCAGTAACACCTATATAATTGCCAAGAGATTTACTCATTTTTTGAACGCCATCAAGCCCCTCAATTATTGGCATTAAAACAACCGCTTGCTCTTTTCCTACACTGTAGCTTCTTTGCAAATGTCTTCCCATTAAAATATTAAACTTTTGGTCAGTTCCACCAATCTCAATATCACTTTTTAGATATACACTATCATACCCTTGAAGCAATGGATATAAAAACTCCATAATAGTAATTGGAGTCTCATTTTTAAATCTTTTCTCAAAATCATCTCTCTCAAGCATTCTAGCTACATTATAATATCTAGTTAGCTCTACTATTCCTGAAGCACCAAGCTCATTTAGCCATTTTGAATTAAAATATACTGAAGTCTTATCTTCATCTAAAACTTTAAAAATTTGCTCTTTATATGTTTTTGCATTAGCCTCAATCTCTTCTTTGCTTAAAATTTTTCTAGTTTTATTTTTACCTGTTGGGTCTCCTATAGATGCTGTAAAATCTCCAATAATTAACTGAATATCAGCGCCATATTTTTGAAATGTAGCCATTTTTTGAAGCACAACAGTATGTCCTAAATGAATATCTGGAGAAGTTGGATCAAGTCCAAGCTTTACGGTATATCTTTTACCACTCTCGTAATATCTCTTTACTAGCTTTTCAATTCTTTCAAAATCTATAATCTCAGCTGTTGCTCTTTTAATCTCGGCTAATGCAATATCTACACTCATTAAATCTCCTTAGTTTTTATACGCATCATTTAGCGAAACAAAATCTATAACTTTAAATTTTTTAGAAATTATATCTTTAAAATTGTAATTATTCTCTGAAGATGTCTCAACTTCTAATCTACAATAATCTGCTTTGTCACTGCTTTGGATGCCCAACTCTATATTTATAATATTTAAATCCAATTTATCTAACTCTTTTAATAACTCTAAAAGAGCACCTTTTTCATTTTGTAAAGCTACTACAATTCTATACTTAATACTCTTTTTAACATTCCATTTAACAAATAAAGAGTCTGTATGTTTATTAATTAAATTATATGCCTTTTTACAAAGTTTATGATGAATTACAGCATTTCCTCTTATATAAAAAGCTACTATATCATCTCCAAGTTTTGGATGGCAACAAAAATCAAATTCAACACTATCTATAGATTTATTTGTATAAAAAGAGAATTTATTAATAGTCTTTAAATATGGCTTTTTATAACCTCTTTTTAAAAGCTCCCAAAATCTTACCTCTTTTATATTTCTATAAACTGCAATCTGTTTTATTTTTGTCTTTAAAATACCTAAATTATCAACTACCTTTGCCATATTGCCATCTATTTTTAACTCTTTTACTGCCTCTTCAATCTCAATAACATTACAATCAAATATGGTAGCTAAAATTTGATATGCAACTTTTATATTAACCTCTTTTAATCTTTTATTACACATTTGGCGTATGCCATCTTTTGCTCTTCTTGTTTTTACTGCATCTATCCAAGAACAATGCAATCTTGGCTCATTATCTGTAACAATATTTACAATATCAGAACTTTTAAGCCGAGTTAGTAAAGAGCTTTTTTCTTTATTTATATATGCTAAAATTGCTAAATCTCCAATCTCTGTATGTACAGCATATGCAAAATCAAGAGCAACAGCACCTTTTGGCAAAGTATATTTATCTCCCTTTGGAGAGAAGACTACAATCTCCTCACTAAACAAATCTGCCTTTGCAGATTCATAAAAATCTACAATTGACTTATCCTCAGAGGATATCTCTTTAATCCAATCTAATTTTACCTCTCCATCTTCACCTTTATACTTCCAATGTGCCGCTATTCCACACTCTGCTATATGGTGCATTTGCAAAGTTCTAATTTGAGCTTCTATAATTGCATCTTCAACAAAAAGAGTGGTATGAATTGTTCTATAGCCATTATCTTTTGGTAGAGCAATATAATCTTTAAATCTAGTAATTATTGGTGTATAATTTAAGTGTAAAATTCCAAGAGCTTTATAACAAAGCAGAGGCTCTTTAACTATAACTCTAACAGCTAATAAATCTAAAACCTCTTCTATACTAACACCTTTTCTTTGCATTTTTAAATAGATAGAGTAGTAGTGTTTTACTCTTCCTTCTATTTCAATATCATCTCTATGAAATCCATTTTGATTAAGTAAAACTTTTATCTTCTCTATAAAACTATTTAGTTTTAAATTTAAATCTTGCTGATGTGAAGTTATATAATTATCTATTTTTTCATACTCATGAGGGTAGATATATTTAAAACTAAGATCTTCTAAAACTCTCTTAATCTTAGACATACCTAACTTATGAGCAATTGGAGTATATACAACTAAAGTCTCTTCAGATATCCTTTTTTGACTACTTGGAGGCTGAGCATCAAGAGTCATCATATTATGAAGTCTATCACATAGTTTTATAATTAAAACCCTACTATCTTTTGTAGAGGTTAAAAGCATATTTTTGAAACTAAGTGCAGATTTTATAAGCCTTTTATTAGAATCTGTAATTACAATATTACTATCTTGAAGCTCTTCTATCTTAGTAAGACCTTTAACTAAAAAAGCAACATCTATGCCAAATCTATTTTCTATATCTTCTAAAGTATAAGGAGTATCTTCTACAACATCATGTAAAAGAGCCGCAATTGTCATTGTTTTATCTCCAGTTGTAGAGGCAACTATTGCGGCAACTAAAATAGGATGAATTACATAAGGCTCTCCACTCTTTCTAAATTGACCTTCATGAGCCTCTATTGCAAAATTTATTGCTAAATCAATCTCATTATCTATCTCTATTTGCTCATTTAAGATCTTACAAGCATCTTGGATTGTTGATATTTTACTAATTAATTTAACTATACTTGGCACAAACTTATTTCTCTTTTATAATTTCAAGCTTACCTTCTGCAATCTCAAAAATTGCAATATCTGAAGCTTTATGCTTTTTTATATCCATATCCAC
>CAZCOI010000089.1:0-5308 GCA_964500335.1 uncultured Nitratifractor sp. | reverse complement strand
TAAAAATCATCAGGCGGCGTATTTACAATATCTCTTGTAAAATTAACCCCTATTGCTATATTTAATCCGTTGGTAATTGCTTTTTTAATAGCCTCTTGGCTTGGCGCTTTATCGTAAGCTTCGCTTGAAATTATTATCTCTTTTAAAGTGCTCTCTTTTGCGTCACTTTTATATCTGTTAAATTCGTAATTTCCAAGCGCTAAACCTTGCGCTAACGCTCTAATTGATGCGGTGCATCTATCGTAATTGCTATATGTTGCTATTTTTAAACTTTTATATTTTTTTGAAAGTGCGGCTCTAATTGCGTTTGCAACGGCGCTTTTTAAATTATTTCCGCTTAAATCATCGCATCCTACAAAGATTTTTTTGCTTTCTGCTAAATAGAAAACTTCGTCTTGATTTGCGCTAAAACCGCCATTTTGCAAAATATCTTTATAATCTTTTACGAATTTATGCTCGAAATTTTTATTTACTACTAAAATAGCTTCCAAATCGCTATTAATATCGCTTAAATTTTTCTCTATATATTTTATTTCCATACTATCTCCTAATCGAAATTTAATAAATTTTGCGCTTGAACCATATCTTTATCGCCGCGACCCGATAAATTAACCAATACCACTTTACCCTCTATTTGCTCTTTTGGCATCTTTTTTAAATAAGCAATTGCGTGCGAACTCTCAAATGCCGGAATAATTCCTTCTTTTTGGCTAAGCCAAACAAACGCATCAAGCGCCTCTTTATCGGTAATATTATCATATTTTACAACGCCTTTATCTTTTAAATATGCATGTTCTGGGCCAATACCCGGATAATCAAGCCCCGCACTTATTGAGTGCGCTTCTAAAATCTGCCCGTCTTCATCTTGAAGCAAATAACTCATCTGTCCGTGCAATACGCCCGGGCTTCCTTTTGCCAAAGATGCGCCATGCTTACTATCAAGCCCCAAACCTCCAGCTTCAATTCCTATACACTGAGTATCTTTTTCGTCTAAAAAGTGGTTAAATATACCAATTGCGTTGCTTCCGCCGCCAATACAGGCTATTACAAAATCGGGCAACCTATTTTGAGCTTTTAAAATCTGCTCTTTTGCCTCGTAACCGATAATACTTTGAATATCTCTAATCATCATAGGATACGGATGCGGTCCGGCAACAGTTCCTATAATATAAAATGTATCCCTTGCATTTGTAACCCAATATCTAATTGCATCGTTCATCGCATCTTTTAGCGTTTGGCTACCGCTTTTAACCGCATTTACCTTTGCGCCCAAAAGTTTCATTCTAAATACATTTAACTCTTGGCGCTTAACATCTTTAGCACCCATAAAAATTTCGCACTCAAGCCCAAAAAGCGCCGCAACCGTTGCCGTTGCAACACCGTGCTGACCAGCACCGGTTTCTGCTATAACTCTTTTTTTGCCAAGGCGCTTGGCTAAAATTGCTTGAGCGACCGTATGGTTAATTTTATGCGCTCCGGTGTGGTTTAAATCTTCTCTTTTTAAATAGATTTTAGCATTTAGCTCTTTTGATAAATTAGCCGCATAATATAGCGGACTTGGGCGCCCGACATAATGTTTGTAATAGTAATCGACCTCGCTCCAAAAATCTTTGCTAAATCTTACTTTTTCGTAATCTTTTTTAAGCTCTTCTAAAATAGGCATTAAGGTTTCTGGGACATAGCGCCCCCCATAAATGCCAAAATGTCCTAAATTATTTGGATCAAATTTGCTTGGTTTTGGAATATACATACTCAACTCTTTTTTTGTGAAATTATATCATTTAATTGGTAGATTAAAGTTAAATTTAGGAAAAGGCATTGGAAACTCTACTCTAACCCATCTATTTATAAGTTTATAGACTCTCTCTTTTTTTCTAGCTTTTAAGCGATTTTTATATACTACAACCTTTTTTGTATGCTCTTTATAATCTTTACTAAATGTATGTTTTTTACCATTTTTAACAAAATATAAATAATCAACTTTTGCCGGATTTAGTGCGGCTTTAAATGCATTAATTGAAGGACTACAAATTGGCTCAGGAGGCAAACCCTTAAATTTATAAGTATTATATTTTGTATTATCGCTCTTAATAATTTTTGGTGTAATTGGGGTATGAGCTCTTTTCCCATAATTTAGCGTTGCATCAAGCTGTAACTTCATATTTTTATTTAACCTATTATAAATTACTGCAGAAATATATGGCATTTCACTATAATCTTGTGTCTCTTTTTCTATAATTGAAGCAATAATTAAATACCTTTTAAACTCTTTGCTTGGCAATCTAATATCACTATTTTTTAATAATTTTCTATACTCATTATGACCTTTATAGACCATATAAGAAATAGTACTATTTTCTGTTGTCTTATAAGGAATATCATACTTTTTTGCAACTATATCACCCTCTTTATAAAAGGCTATCTCTTTATATTTTTTAACTAATTTAGAACTATTTAAATTAGCTTGTTTTGCAATCTTTTTTGTGAATAACTCAATATTTTCTCCACCATACATTACCATCTTTCTTGTTTTTTCTCTTTTATTGCTCAAAATTTTATTATATAAATTAAATAGATTTATTTTAGATTCCACTCTAACCCACCCCTCTTTAGCCCCTAAAGATGATAAGATTATATAATCTACACTATTTAAAGGAGTATCTTGATATGCAATAGCTTCAAAAGCATACTTATCATTTTTTGGAGGTATATATATTAATTTATCACTATCTCTTGGAAAAATAAAATAGATAATAATAGCAATTATAATTAACAAAAAGAGCTTTATTTTTACCTTCAACTTCAACCTTTAGTAGATATTTGGATACTCTCTTTTCCACCTTCTATGAATCCAAAGCCATTGCGATGGAGAATTTTTGATAATATCTTCTGTTATTTTAGCCTGTTTTTGAGTATGTTTCAATATATATTCATCCATATTTTCACTTTTTTCTATCTCTATTGGCTCATAAAAGGTAGCTTCATATCTCTCAAATCCAACTCTTGTAATAAAACATGGAATAACAATTGCATCATATTTATATGCCAAAATAGCCGCCGAAGTTGTATGAGAAGCTCTTTTACCCATAAAATCTACTACTACTCCTTCTAAATTTTGATCAACTAACAACCCCAAAGGCTTTTTATTCTTAACAACTTTTACCATTTGACGCATTGCACCCTTTTTATCAATCATCTCAATACCAAACTGTTCACGATTTTTTTTAAGAATAGAATCTAGCCACGGCTGTTTTAGAGCTCTTCCAACTCCTACTAATGGATGATACTTAGCCGCAATTGATAAAGGTAAAATCTCCCAGTTGCTATAATGAGCTGTAATAAATACAATCGGTCTATTACCTCTTAAGGCATCAATAAAAATATTTTCATTTTTAAAAGTAACTTTTTGAAGCAGTCTCTTTTTTGTTATACCTTGATTTTCAATAAAAGAACCGAAATTTTGTGCCAAATTAAAAAACATATCCTTTATAATTTGCTCTTTTTGATTAGAGGTTAAACTATCTTGATATATAAAATCTAAATTTTTTCTTGCAACTAAATAGTACCTCTTATGAAATTTATAAAAAAGGTATGCCAAAGTTTTTGCAATAGCTATTTTTATTGCCTTTGGCATTATTAAAGAAACTTTTTGAAGTATAAAAAATGCTATATACGCACTCTTATCTTTTATCATTTAACTTGATTTTTTAAGATATTTTGATAATAGAACTATTCTAACTCCATTTACACGCCCTTCAATCTCTCCAGGAGTATTAGTTAAATGGATATTTTTAACTACAGTTCCTCTTTTTGCCGTAAATCCTGCACCCTTAACCTGCAAATCTTTTATTATTGTTACACTATCACCAGACTCTAGCTTTACTCCATTACTATCTAAAGTTACTACTTCATTATTACTAGCTTCAATTAAACTATCTGCCCACTTTTGCTCATTCTCATCTAAATAGGCAATATCTAAAGCATCTTGAGCCCAAGAGTGTTCTCTTAAATCATTAAGCAATTTATAAGATAATACCTTAATTGCACTATTCTCACTCCATAAAGTATCTACTAAAAAATTTAGATAATCACTATTTTCTTTTGGATTTTCTATTGCCTCTTTACATCTATTACAAATTTCAATACTATTATCAAAGTTTGAACTCTTTGGTTCAATTTCATATTTTACTTCAACACTATTTTTTGAACATAATTGACAACTCATAACTTCCCTTAAAATCTTATTTTTTTGTATTATACACATATTTTAATAAGTTATTATAAAATATAGCTAATATAATAAACTAATTTGACACTAAATATTGGATATTTAAAAAAAATATGCTATTCTTTTTATAATAAATTAACTAAAGGAGTGATTTATGGTTACTGCACTGCAAATTATCTTAGTATTGGTACTTATTGCATTAGTTGGCATATTGCTTGGATATTTATTTGGTAAATTATCTTGCAAAAAAGATTTTAATACTAAAATAATTCAAAAAGGAACAATTTGCGAAGAAGAATACAATAAAAATATGCTAGAAAATAATAAAGAGGAGCTAGATAAAATAGATGATTTAACAAACAATGAAACTGACAAATTAACAACTTCTCAATCTCTACTATCAACTAAACTTGAAGATAGTAAAAAAAAAGAGATAACCAATAATGACAAAAGCTCTTCAAATAGTATAGAAACTAAAGAAAAATTGGTAAATGATTCTACAAAACCAGCTAATGAAAACCAAAATATAGTTTCAAAAGAAGAGCTTAAAAATAGTGAAACTAAAAATAAAGACAAAGAGTCTAATATTACTCAAGCAAAAAGCTCACAAGAAGAGAATAAAGCCTCTTTGGATAACAAAGAGGATAAATTACAAAATATAGTTTCAAAAGAAGAGCCTCAAAACAATTCAAACGAGCAAGTAAAAGAAGATAATAAAACAAATGAACCTAATGAAAGCTCTAATGAAAATGAAAAAACAAAACCTCAATCTTTACTATCATCTCCAAAAGATAATAATCCAGATAATCTATGTAAAATTAAAGGAATAGGTAAAGTTATAGAAGAAAAACTCAATAATTTAGGAATATATCACTTTGAACAAATTGCCTCTTTTACAGAAACAGAAGTTGCATGGGTTGATGAACATCTTTCATTTAAAGGTAGAATTTTAAGAGAAGATTGGATTGGCCAAGCAAAAATTTTAGCTCAAGGCGGTGAAACAGAGTTTTCAAAAAGAGTAGAAAAAGGAGAGGTAGAATCTAGCAAAAAATAGAGTATATTACTCTATTTAGCTATTTT
>CAZCOI010000088.1:0-17592 GCA_964500335.1 uncultured Nitratifractor sp. | reverse complement strand
GCAAAGGTGAGGTAGTATGCACTCATCGCATTTTGGGTTTTTAGCTGTGCAGATGTAGCGGCCAAAAAGAACCATTGCTTGGTGTAGTTGGTGCAAGTTTGTTTTAAATTTTTTTACTAAATCAGCCTCGGTATCTTTTACATTAACTGCTTTACTTAAGCCCAAACGGTGTGCTACGCGAAAAACATGCGTATCTACTGCCATTAAGTTTGCACCTGTATATTCTATTAAAACAACATTTGCAGTTTTTTGCCCAACACCTGGTAATTTAACAAGCTCTTTTTGATTTAGAGGAATTTGCCCGTTATACTCGCTTATAACCATTTGTGCCATTGCAATTAGATTTTTAGCTTTATTGTTAAAAAAAGAGCAGGTTTTAATAAGCTCTTTTACATCATCTAAATTTGCATCTGCTAGCTCTTTAACACTTGGATACTTTTTAAAAAGAGCCGGAGTAATTATATTTACTCTCTTATCAGTACATTGAGCCGATAGCATAACTGCTACGATTAATTCGAACAAATTTTTATAATTTAGCTCTGTTACAGAGTTTGGATAATGTTTTAAAAAAATCTCTTTTATCTCATTTATTTCGTTTTTATCTGATAATTTTGGCTTATTTATAATTTTTTTACTCATTTTTATCCTACATTAATGAATTATTATAAATATCATTAGTATACTATCATTAAAATTTACAAAAAGACTTTAAGGAGTATAAATGAGTCTATTAAAAAGTACACTTTTGGTATCTTCACTTTTAATTGCATCTTTAAATGCAAATGAGGTATTAGCAACAGTTAATGGAACTCCTATTAGCAAAGAGGAGATTAATGCAATTATAAAGCCTCAAGGTGGAGATTTTGATAAACTTAGTAAAGAGCAACAAAAAAAGCTAGTTAAAAAGCTAATTGAAAGAGAGCTTTTAGTAAATGTAGCTAAAAAAGCTGGAGTAGAGAAAGATGAAGCTTATACAAAAGCTATAGAAAATTATAAAAAAGATTTAGCTATTAGAGTTTGGATGGATAAAATTTATAAAAGAACTCTAATTAGTGATTCTGAAGCAAATAAATATTACCAAGATAATAAAGAGCAGTTCAAAGCCCCTGAGCAAGTTCATGCAAGACATATCTTGGTAAAAAGCGAAGATGAAGCTAAAAAGATTATTGATGAACTTAAAAAGCTTAAAGGCGAAGAGCTTAAGAAAAAGTTTATTGAGCTTGCAAAATCAAAATCTATTGGTCCAAGTGGCAAAAATGGAGGTGATTTAGGTTACTTTAAAAAAGGGCAAATGGTTCCAGAGTTTGAAGATGCGGCATTTGGTCTAAAAAATGGTGAAATTACAACAAAACCTGTAAAAACTCAATTTGGATACCATATAATCTATTTAGAAGATAAAAAACCAGCAGGAATTGAACCATTTGAAAAAGTTAAAGATAAAATTATTGCAAAAATGCGCCAAGAGCAGTTTAGCAAGGCTATAAAAGATGCAATAGAAAGTGCAAAAAGCAAAGCAAAAATTACTAACTCTTTAGAAGATAGTAAATAACAAATTGTGACTATTTACAATTTGTTCACAAATTTTATATATAATTATATGAATTAAATATTAAGGAGTTTTGATGAAAAAACTATTAACTGCATTTGCAGTAATTTTAACCCTAAGCACTGCGACAATTAGTGCTAAAGTAATTGGTAGTGTAAATGGCTACCCTATAACAGAAAAAGAGGCAAACAGATTATTAAAAGTTTTAACTAATGGCAAAGTTAAATATTCTCAACTTAGTCCAAAAGATAAAAAAGAGATAGTAAAAAGACTTGCGGTTGATAAATTGGTAATTAAGACTGCATATAAAAGTTTAAGCAAAAAAGAGAGAGATTTTGTAATTGCAAATGCTTGGATGGCTAAAAAGACAAGAAATATAAAAGTTTCTACTGCTGAAGCAAAAAAGGCTTATAACGCAAATAAAAAGCTTTTTAAAAAGAATGGGAAAATTGTTCCTTTCTCAAAAGTTAAAAATATAATTATTATGCAACTTAAACAGAAAAAAGTTGTAGATAAATTAATGAAAAAAGCAAAAATTGTTGTTAAATAAGGAATGTCAATGAGCCAAAAGCTATCTGAGATAGTAAAACCGGGTGTATTATATGGAGATGATGTACAAAAGGTTTTTGCATATGCAAAAGAGAATGAGTTTGCACTTCCAGCAGTTAATGTTGTTGGAACAAACTCTATAAATGCGGTGTTAGAGGCGGCTTCTAAGGCAAATTCTCCTGTTATTATTCAGTTTAGTAATGGAGGAGCTAGCTTTTATGCTGGCAAAGGATTAAAAAGTGAAAATGCCGCAATTTTAGGTGCTATTAGTGGGGCTAAGCATGTTCATACTTTAGCAGAGGCTTACGGAGTACCTGTAATTTTACATACTGACCATGCGGCAAGAAAACTTTTACCATGGGTAGATGGGCTGATAGAAGCTAGTCAAAAACATTACGATGAGTATGGAAAACCTCTATTTAGTTCACATATGATTGACTTGTCAGAAGAGTCATTAGAAGATAATATATCAACATGCGAAGAGTACTTAAAAAAGCTTGATAAACTTGGAATGACACTTGAAATTGAGCTTGGAATTACAGGCGGAGAAGAAGATGGTGTAGATAATACTAATGTTGATAACTCTGCACTTTATACCCAACCAGAAGAGGTTTATGAAGCTTATAAAAGGCTTAGTAAAATTAGTAATCGCTTTACAATTGCGGCATCTTTTGGTAATGTGCATGGGGTTTATAAACCAGGCAATGTAAAACTAGAGCCAAAGATTTTAGATAATTCTCAAAAATATATTCAAGAGAAGCTAAATACAAAAGAGAAACCTGTAGATTTTGTTTTCCACGGCGGTAGCGGTTCTAGCCCAGAAGAGATTAGTGAAGCAATTAGTTATGGTGTTATAAAAATGAATATTGATACCGATACACAATGGGCATTTTGGAATGGTGTAAGAGAGTATGAGATTAAAAATCATGACTATTTACAAGGTCAAATTGGTAACCCAGATGGTGAAGATAAGCCAAATAAAAGCTATTATGACCCAAGAAAATGGCTAAGAGCTGGTGAAGAGTCTATGAGAGATAGAGTTATTAAAGCTTTTGAAGAGCTAAATTGTATAAATAGATACTAATGTGTCTATAAAATTAAATACTCCAACCCCTTTAGAGCTTTATAGCTTTAAAGGGTTAAACTTTTTCTTAAAAAGAGATGACTTAATCTCAAAAGAGCTATCTGGCAATAAAGCAAGAAAAGTTAAATACTTTTTAGAAAATCTTCCAAATAATATAGATACAATTATCTCATATGGTTCAATTCAGTCTAATGCAATGTATTCATTATCATTTTTTGCCAAAAAAATGGGACTAAGATTTATATATTATGCAAATCATATTCCAACTCTTTTAAAAGAAAATCCTCAAGGAAATTTAAAGATGGCCTTGAATAATGGTATGATTTTAAAAGATGGATATAAGAGTATTACTTCTTTAGAAAATGCTCTTTTTATTAATGAGGGAATATCGCAGAAAGAGGCATATTATGGTGTAAAAGAGTTGGCATTAGAGCTTATTAAACAGCTAAATACTAAAGAGAGTTATCAGATTTTCTTAGCCTCTGGTACTGGTACTACTGCGCTATTTTTATCAAAAGCATTAAAAGAGTTAAATTATAACAATTTTAAAGTATATACTACACCTTGTGTAGGAAGTAAAGATTATTTAATAAAACAATTTACACAATTAGAGAAGAATAAAGAGTTTTTTCCAATAATTTTAGATACAAAAAAGAGATACCACTTTGGAAAGTTATATAAAGAGTTTTATCAAATTTGGTTAGAATTACAAAAAGAGTTAGATATAGAGTTTGAACTTCTATACGACCCAAAATCTTGGATGGTTATTTTAAAAAATAGAGCTCTTTTTAAGAATCTAGTTTATATTCATCAAGGTGGAGTTTTGGGCAATAGCACAATGCTAAAAAGATATAAAAGAAAATTTGGAGAGATTAATGAAGATAATTAATAGTTTTGATAGCAATTTTAAAGATGAGTTTAGCGAACTTTTAAAACGCGGTAAAATGGATATTGATGAAGTATCAAATATTGTTTTAGAGCTATTAAATGATATAAAAAAGAGTAAAAATAGCGCACTTAAAGCTCAGATTGCTAGATTTGATAGATGGAAACCAATAGATGATACTCAATTAGAAGTATCTAAAGAGCAGATGAAAAAAGCGTATGAAAATCTTGATAGCAACTTAAAAGATGCCCTAAATTTAGCATATAACAGAATAAAAAGTTATCATCAAAAATTGATGCCAAAAAGCTGGATTGAAGAAGATAGCACTGGTACAAAACTTGGACAAAAAGTAACACCTGTTGATAGAGCAGGTCTTTATATTCCTGGTGGTAAAGCGGCATATCCAAGTTCGCTTCTAATGAATGCAATACCAGCAATTGTAGCTGGAGTAGAAGAGATAGTAGTATGCACACCTGCACCTGATAATGAGTTAAATGAACTACTTCTAGCGGCATGCTATTTATGTGATATTCAAAAAGTTTATAAAGTTGGAGGAGCGAGCGCAATTGGTGCTATGGCTTATGGGACTGAGACTATTCCAAAAGTAGATGTAATTACAGGACCTGGGAATATCTATGTTGCAACTGCAAAAAAGCTAGTTTATGGAGAAGTAAATATAGATATGATTGCAGGACCAAGTGAGATTGGAATAATTGCAGATGATAGCGCAAATGCAAAATATATAGCAATTGATTTATTAAGCCAAGCTGAGCACGATGAGATGGCAAGTTCTATATTAATTACTAATAGCAAAGAGTTAGCTAACAGTGTTAAAGAGCATATTTATAAATTTTTAGATGAACTTAGCAGAAAAGATATAGCAAAAGCTTCTATTGAGAATAGAGGCGCTATTATTATAACCAAATCTATAGATGAAGCAATTAACTTAATGAATCAAATTGCACCAGAACATTTAGAGATAGTTACAAAAGAGCCAATAGAGTTATTAGATAAAATAAAACATGCTGGAGCAATCTTTTTAGGGCAATACACCCCTGAACCAATAGGAGACTATATAGCAGGACCAAACCATACTTTGCCAACAGGCGGTACCGCAAAATTTTACTCTCCGCTTAGTGTTGAACACTTTTTAAAGAAAAGTTCTATAATTTATTTTAGTAAAGATGGAATTAAAAGTGTAGGTAATGAGTGTGCTTTAATTGCTGATATAGAAGGATTAAGCGCACATGCAAAAAGTGTTAGAGTTAGATTAGAGGAGCTTTAATTATCTCCTTTAACCTTTTTAATCATTCTATTTAAAGCATAATCATCAATTTTTACTTCTTTATTTCCATTAGTAACTTCATATAAATTAGCTACCATCTTTTCAATACTTTTACTTTTAGTAGTATGTGGATATAAAATATTTAAAGCCTCTTCATAGTTAGAAAATAGTCTATTTTTAGCTGATAACTTACCATCTTTAGTTACTCTTAAAACTCCAGGAATTAATACTAATGCACCTGCTCCTAAGATTAAGCCAAGAATAAATGCGCCAAATATTGTACTAAGTGGATAACCTTTTGAGAACTTCTTTTGGTAATAGTATTTATCTAAAAGAAGTTCTTCTACCTTTTTCATCTCTTTTGAATTAACACTCTTTTTATTTTTATTATCTAATGCTTTAGCAGTAGTTTTAACACTATTTATATTATGATTTATATCTTTTTTATGAAATGGATTACTATTACTATTTAATATTGAGGTAATTTTATTCTCTTTTTTTAACTTAACAATTAATGGTTTAGTTTTTAATTTATAAACTTTTTTACTCTCTGGATTATAGACATTTATTACAGTTGAAGGAATTACAAAATCTCTATCTGATATAAATACATACTTTTGTGTAAGTTTTGAAACAACTATACCTTTTGTTAATATATGCTCAATTTTTGGTTTTTCTTTGTAAACTATTATATTATCCATTTTAATATCTGGCAAATTAAAATTATCTAAGTTGCCTAAGCCAATAACTCTAATAGTATAATTAAAAGGTCTATTAGCTTTTGCTTTTTTTGTATCTGTAAAGGTCTCTAATTTAAATTTACCAATTAAATCTACATTTTTAGGCTTTGGATAAACTTTAATTGCAAGTGAATTTGTAGTTAATTTCTTCCACTCAATATCTGCACCAAAAAAACCAAACGGACTTTGCACTTGAGGTGTTAGCTGTATCCCCACTTTTGCACTTGCTGGAGTAATTTTTAAATTACCACTCTTTTTGGCTACTACTAAATATTCAATCGTTCTAATAACACTATTACTACTCTCTTCTATTTTACCGTTGCCAATTGGTTGGGCATCAAAGCCTTCAAATTTTGGAGGAATATATTTTAAATCTGAACTACTTAAATTTATTGGTTCTATTAATGACACTTTTACTATAAAAGATTCACCAACAACTACACTTTTTTTATTACTGCTCATTTTAAAAATAAAATCATTATTTTGTACTAATGTATTATTTTGCTCTTTATTTGTAGTTAAAGTATTTGGCTTATTAATCTCTTTTTTTTGCTCTTTTAAAGTTGGATTTTTAATAATTTGTTGCTCTTTTTGATTATTTTTATTACTCTCTTTTTTTATATCTTTTTTTTGCTCTTTTTTATCAACTTTTTGTTTTTTTTGCTCTTTTGATAGCACCTTAACACTAAAAGGGACACTTTTTAACTCTTTATTATTAACTTTAATTGTATATGAGGCAATATCAAACTTTTTAGTAGGTTTTATAGTATATACAACAGCTCTTTTTACTAGAGGAATTTTTTTGCCATTTTTCTCATCTACTCTATATGTTACTAAAGCCTTTCTTGATAGAACTTTATATCCTCCAATCTCATCTATTTTTGGAAATTTAAATTTTGAGCCTTTTTTAGCTTCGGCTCCTATCATAATTTCTACTTTATCACCAGCTTTTATATCTTTTTGCTTAATTGATACAAAAATCCTTGGTATCTTTGCATCTAATATACTCATTAAAAAAATTAATAATATCAATATAGTTCTCATTCTATCTCCTACCACGGCTTTAAGTTATTAGCTTTTTGCTCTTTTGTACCTCTATCTATTTTATACATCAATACTGGAACCTCTTTATCTTTTAAAGCTCTATTTAGCATCTTTTTAAGTCTTTTTTGCAATTTGGTTCGTTTCTTCATCTCTTTTAATTTTTTTAGCTCCTCTTTTGTTAGCTTTTTATCTTTATTGGTAGTTTTATCTTTTGATTTATCTTTTTTACCATCTTTATTTTTATCTTTTTTACCCTTTCCTTCTTTTGACTTTTTTTTCTTTTTCTCCTCTTTTGGCTTATATTTCATTTTATATGCTAAATCTAAATTATATTTTGTATCTTGATTATCTTTTATTTTTAATGATATCTCATAAGCAAAAATAGCTTTATCCCACTCTTTTAACTTAAAATAGCAATTTCCAATATTATATATTCTATTGGCTTCATCTACGCCATCGCCTAATGCTTTTTTATAATAGCTTAAAGCCTCTTTATATCTACCAAGTTTATATAAAGTATTTGCAATATCGTAATTAATTACTGGTGTATCTTTATTTAAAGATTTTAATTCTCTAAGCGCTTCTTTATAATAACCTTGCTTATATAAATTTGTAGCATTGTTTATTTTTTGAAAATCTAACAAAGAAGAGAAGCCAAATATAACTAAAAAAGTTACTAAATATACAATTTTAAACATCTTCTCTTCCCTCTTTTGTTATATCTTTATGTATCTGCTTAACTGGAAGAGAGCTAAATGCAATTATAAGAATAATTATAGATAAAATTAAAGGGTAGTAAAATAGCTCTACTTTATTTTGGATTTTTAGTACTTTTTTGCCTTTTAAGTAGCCAATATTGCTATCTATCTTTTTAGAAATTAAATCTATATCATCCTTCCCATAATCTGCTATTATATAATCTCCTCCGCTACTTTTTGCAATTTTACCAAGCTCTTCATTTAATTTACTAAGTACAATACGGCCATTTTTTAAAACTGCTTTTCCTTTTTCATCTAAAAGAGGAGAACCTTCTTTTGTACCAATTAATATTGCATATAGTTTAATCCCCTCTTTTTTAATAATATTTTCAAACTCTATTAAATCCTCTTTCTCCCCTCCATCACTAACTACTATTAAAATCTTTTGTGCTCTATTTTTTAACTTCTCTTTTACAACATTTGCTAAAAGTCTAAAGTTTGTAGCACCTTGTAAATAGTCGCTATTTATACCATTGACTACCTGTTTTAAGGTATCTTCATCTTTTGTCATTGGAGATACTAAATATACATCCTTAGAAAAAGTTAATATCATAACCTCATCATCAACCAAATTACTTAATAGCTCTTTTGTTTTAGTTTTTGCAAACTCTAATCTATTTGGATATCTATCTTTTGTTCTCATAGAAGCTGAGATATCTAAAGCTATTATTGTCTCTAATCCATTAAGTTCAATCTCTTTTTGACCCTTTAAAATATATGGATGACCAATTGCAATAATCATTAAAAATATAGAGATAAAAAAGAGTATATTTCTAGCTCTTATACTAAAACCACTCCCTTCAACTTTGATTCTTTGAAGTGTTTTTTTAGGAAAGACTCTTTCAATTCCATCTTTATTTGTTAAGACTAAAAAGGCAAAAATTACAAAAGGAACTAACAATAAAAGGAGTAGAGCTAAATTTTCAAAACTCATTTTGCTACCCCTTTAATGCTTTTATAATAAACAAATAGAAGCAAAAATACAATGGCAAAAATAAGAGGAAAATAGTAATAATAGGTATATTTTTTATAGCTTTCTCCTTTAATTTTGGTAGTCTCACTTATATCAATCTTTTTATATATATTGTCTAAAAGAGAGCTGTTTGTTGCCAAAAAGAACTTACCTCTACCTGCTTTTGCAAGAGCTTTTAATTTTGGCACATCTAAATCATCTAAATTTCCAATCCCAATAATATATAATTTTACTTTACTCTTGCTAACAGCATCTAAAATCTCTTCATATTTTGTATTGCTCATATTATCCATACCATCAGTTAAGAGTATTGCTATTTTACTCTTTGCCTCTGATTTTTCTAAAATATATATAGCTTGAAGCAAAGCATCATAAATAGCTGTTCTGCTACCTACAAGCCCTACTCTTTGTTTTTTTACAATATATTTTAAATATGATTTATCAAAAGTTAAAGGAGAGGCAACAAATGCACTACTAGAAAAGTTTATTAGACCTATTCTATCATTTTTTCTATCTTTTATAAAGTTTGACACAACATCAATAACAACACTAAATTTATCTTTTTTAGGCTCATTTGAATCAAATCCTCTATCTAGCATAGATTTACTAGAATCAAGAATTAACATTATATCTCTTGCCTCTTGTTTTATATTATTATAAATCTCAACCTTTATAGGAGAAGCAACTGCACTAATTAAAAATATTATACCTAGCCATTTATAGATATCTAGCCATCTGCTTTTTACTCCTTTTTTTGCCATAAATAGATGAATATATGGTAAATAAATTGCTAAAGATTTTGCAGGGCACTTTTTAAAACAAAACCAAAATAGCACCAATAGCAAAAATGCATATGGAAACTCAAAACTATAATGACTCATCGCACACCTGCTTATATAGATTATAATAATTTAGTGTCTCTTTATCTACACTTTTTATATCTTTTTTATATTTATATTTATCTAATTTATCTCTAAGCTGAATAAATAGCTCTTTTTTTCTTTTATCATTGGCTAAGACTGCACCATATTTAGTAGCTAAGTATGCGGCCTCTTTTGGATTTGACCAATCTATATTACTAAAGATATAAAAATAGTACTTTTGGCAATTTACTTTACAATTTCTTTTTGCAAAATGGTATGCAATTTTAAATAGTTTATAAGCAATAAAAAGAGCAAATAGTAGTGTTAAAACAAGCAATATTAAAGAGTAATCGCTAATTTCAATAAATGGCTTTATCTCTTTTAAGTGTTGGCTCATTTTAACCTCTTTAAAAGCTGTAAATATGGGTCTTGATTTGTATATAGCTTAACTACTCTTGCACCTATCTCTTTTATATGCTTATATAGCTTTTTATCATTTTCTATCAAAGCATCTTTATAAATATTTATAGTATCTTCATCTAAATTGCCTCTAAAGCTATCTAAATATCCAGGATCTACAACTCTAATTTCACCCATAGGTTTTAGATTTTCTATAAAGTGTTCTCTAACAACTATTAAAATTAAGTCATGCTTTTTAGCAAGAATACTTAAATTATAATCTCCTACAAAATCTCCAATCATAATAAGTAAAGATTTTTTTCTAACATACTTATTTAAATCATTAATCCACCCTTTAAAGTTAGCAGGTTTTCCAAGTACATCAAACTTTAAAGTCTCTTCTATCTCTTTATTTACTGCATAAACCTTTTTTGATGGTTTTGTTTTTCTATATAACTTATCAGCATATAAAATATGAGAAAAGAGGTCTCTATTTTTTACTGCCGAATAGCCTAAAATTGCCATTACTTGAATCATATATTCATATTTTGGCATATCTATTCCAAAGAAAGTAGAACCACTAAGCAAAGTTGAAACTACAACATTTAGCTCTCTTTCTTCGTAATAAATTTTAATATATGGTTTATTTGCCTTTGCTGTTGTTTTCCAATCTATCTTTCTAACATCATCACCAAAAACATACTCTCTAAGCTCAGCAAACTCAAAGCCTTCACCTTGAAATTTACTTAAATTGCTTCCGCTTAGTGCCCCAAAGACCTGTTTTCGTGTCTTTAGGCTTATCTCTTTTGCTTTTTTACTCATTAAGGTATCGGAACTGCCGCTAAAACTTTTTCTATAATTATATCTTGGGTTATACCCTCAGCTTGTGCCTCATAACTTAAAATTATACGGTGTCTTAATATCTCTTTTGCAATATATGCAATCTCAATTGGAGATACAAAATCTTGCCCCTTAATATAAGCTACAGCACGAGATGCTTTATACATATCAATACTTGCTCTAGGGCTTGCACCAAACTCAATATACTCTGCTATACTGCTTAATCCATACTTTATAGGTTCTCTTGTAGCAAATATTAATTCAATAATATACTTTTCAATCTCTGGGTCTAAATGAACTTCCATCGCTTCATCTTTTACTCTCATTAAATCACTTGCATCTGCAACCTGCTTAATCTCTCCAAAGGCATTATTTGAAACTCTTCTAGCAATTTCTAACTCTTCTGCTCTTGTGTTATATCCAACAATTACTTTCATTAAAAATCTATCAAGCTGAGCCTCTGGAAGCTCATAAGCTCCCTCTTGCTCAACAGGGTTTTGAGTTGCCATAACCAAAAATGGCAACTCTAATTTAAATGTATCATCTCCAATTGTTACTTGTCGCTCTTGCATTACTTCAAGCAGTGCTGACTGAACTTTTGCTGGAGCTCTGTTAATCTCATCTGCTAAAAGCAAATTTGTAAATACTGGACCATATTTAATTTTAAAACTATTTTTAGCTGGGTCATATATCTCTGTTCCTATTATATCACTAGGAAGCAAATCTGGAGTAAATTGAACCCTTTTAAAATCTAATCCAAGCGCTTTTGCTAAAGCATTAATTGTAGTAGTCTTTGCAAGACCCGGAACACCCTCTAAAAGAATATGTCCTTGACAAATAAGCCCAACTAGGAGACTCTCTACCATCTTCTCTTGTCCTACAACAACCTTATGAACCTCTTGTCTAATCCTATTAATAGTATCCAAAAAACTCTCCTACTTTTGGCTTTTATATCTACATTATTTTAATAATTTTACCCTAATAGTTGTTAATTATGCATTAACAAAAATAAAAGAGATTTTTTTAAAAAATTAACATTCATTTAACAAAACTTTTGTAAAATATATAAATTTTCTTAATAAGGTATATAAGATGAAAAAATTGCTACTATTAATTACAATAATTAGTACTATTTTTGCAAATAATTTAAGCGACGCAAAATTAAAAAAATTGGCTATAAAAGGCTCTAAAATTGCAAAGGTTTTTTGTGAAGATTCAAAACTGCCAAAAGATTTAAAAGATATAGATGATGCAGTAGATAAACTAAAAAAAAGTTCAGCTTGTAGCAATTTAAATGATAATAAATTAAAATTAGTAGGATACTATTTATTAAATAAAAACCATACTCATAAGCTTTCTAAAATTGATGTGCCAAATGGTGCTAAATGCCCTGTATGCGGAATGTTTGTATATAAATACCCAAAATGGGTTGCATTAATAGAGCTTAATGGTAAAAAATACTATTTTGATGGTGTAAAAGATATGCTAAAGTATTACTTTTTTGATGGAGATTTTCCATATGATAGAGCAAAAATAAGAAAAATGGAAGTTACTAACTACTACACTTTAGAACCAATTGATGCAAAAAAAGCCTTTTATGTTTATGATTCAAAAGAGTATGGACCAATGGGAAGAGAGTTAATTCCTTTTAGCACATTAAAAGAGGCAAAAAGTTTTATTGCTGATCATGGTGGAGAGCTTATGAAGTTTGAAGATATAACTCCAAAAGCTGTTATGGCTCTTGATGGAGTTGAGTTAAAGTGATAAAAAGATATTTGATATTTTGTATAATCTCTTTAGTAATGTTTATTTATGTAGTATATAATATTGCAATAAGAGATAACTCAATTAAACAAAAAGAGCAAAATTTTACAAAAATTACTAAAATTATTGAGCCATCTTTTTCTACAACTCTATTAGAAGATAGATTTTTAATTTTACAAAAAAGAGTAAATAGAGTCTATCCAACATTGCCAAAGATTGATAAAAAAGGATTTGTATATGCTAAATAGTTTAAAATTTAACTATTTAAGTTTAATGCTATTTAAAGATAAAAATAGATATTTTGCATTAAGTATTGTCTCTATATTGGTAGTTTTTTTATTAAGTAGCATACTATTTATTAGCAGTTCTATTAAAGGCACTTTACTTAATAGTATTAAAAATCAGCCAGATTTTATTATTCAAAAAATTATTGCAGGCGAGAGCTCTTTTGCTCCAATGAGTTGGCAAGATAAACTTATTGAAATTCCTGGCGTAAGTAGTGTAAATGCGAGAGTGTATGGTCGATATAGTTTAGAGAATAAAAAAAGTATTTTAATTATTGGTGTAGATTTTTTTGACGAGCAGACAAACAAAGATATTAAAAAGCTTATTGAAAATATTAATTTAAAAGAGTTTTTAAAAGAAGATAGTATGATTATTGGAAAAGGAGTTAGCAATTATCTTAAAGAGCATTTTTTTAATGATAGTTTTAACTTTTTAACACCAAAAGGAGATTTTAAAAGAGTAAAAATTTATAAAGTTTTAGATGAAAAAAGTGCTTTTTTTAGCAATGATATAGCAATTATGCCAATTGATTTAGCAAAAGATATTTTAGGAATTAATCAAAATAGTGTTAGCGATTTTGCTCTAAATATTCCAAATGATAGTGAAAAAGATACTATAAAAGATAAAATTGAGGCTCTCTTTTTTGATGCTAGAGTTATTACAAAAGATGATTATAAAAAAGCTTATAAAAGTCTATACGATTATAAAAGTGGAATATTTTTAGTTGTTTTTTTAATAACATTAGTTACATTTACATTGATTTTATATTTAAGATATAATATTGCAACCTCAATAGAAAGAAAAGAGATAGGTATATTTAGAGCGGTTGGGTGGAGCATAAAAGATATATTAAAGTTAAAGTTTTTTGAAAATTTAAGTTTAGTAATCTTTTCATTTATTATTGGACTATCTTTAGCATATATTTATGTTTTTAATTTTAATGCCCCATTGCTTATTAATATATTTTTAGATGGTAGCAACTTAAAACAGTTTGCAAAGCTAGATATATATATAGATTATGGTGTAATTGCTTCTATATTTATAATTTTTGCTCTATCATTTTTAGCAACTACACTAATTCCTATATGGCGTATTGCAATAACTGATCCAAAAGAGGCGATGTTATGATTGTAGATATTTCAAATCTTTATAAAAGCTATACAAATGGCAATAATGTTTATGAGGTACTAAAAGATATTAATTTAAAGTTAAATGATGGTGAAGTATTAATATTAAAAGGGGTTAGTGGCAGTGGTAAAAGTACACTTTTATCTATAATTGCTGGGATGGAGAAGCCAACAAGCGGAAAGTTAGAGGTTTTAGGAGAACCTATTGCAAAATTGCCAGATATTCATATTAGCCATTTTAGAGCTGAAAAAATTGGAATGGTATTTCAAAATTTTAATTTAATCGAAAATTTTAGTGCATTAGATAATGTGATGTTGCCTTTAGCTTCTTTAAATATAAAATTAAAAGATGCTAAAAGAATGGGGCTAGAGACTTTAAAGAAATTAAATATTGAGAGTTTATATAATAAAGATGTTAAATTGTTATCTGGAGGGCAAAAGCAAAGAGTAGCGATTGCAAGGGCTATTATTACTAAACCAAAATTACTACTTTGCGATGAACCAACAGCCAATTTAGATAGAAAAAATGCAAATGCATTTTTAGATATTTTAAAAGAGCTAAATAGAGAAAAGATTAGTATAATAGTAGCTACTCATGACCCAATTTTTGATAAGCTAGATATAAATTATAAAACTCTTAAAATCGAGCAAGGACAAATAGTAAATGGATAAATTGCTCTTAAATAGTTATGTAAGTGTTTATATTTTTAGTGAATTAATAACATTAATATTAACCTTAATTCTTTTATATATAACAATAAAGGGCATAATTAAGTGGGATTTTAACTCTACCTCAAAAGAGCAATATAGTTTAGAAAAGAGTATCTATTTAGGCTCTATAATTAGCAACTTTTTACTAATTGTAAAGTTTATATTATTAATCTATTTAGTATATACATTAGATGCTATATCTATTTATATTCCTGGTGCTATGTGTGCGGCTGGAGTGGTATCGGCAAACTCTTATGGAATGGTTTTGCTTGGAGTTAAATTTATAACAATATTTACTCTTTTCTTTTGGGCTATTTTGGAAGATTATGACTTAAAAGCAAAATATTATCCAATCTTTAAACAAAGAAGTTACATTTTACTTATTGCAATATTTTTTATATTTTTAGAGATATATTTAGATTATAGCTATTTTTCAAATATAGATATAAATGCTCCTGTAAATTGTTGTTCAACACTATATGGCACATTAGAGGGGCAAAATCCATTACCTTTTGGATTAGATATAAAAAATTTATTAACTATTTTTGCTCTTTTATTTTTAGCTTTAATAGTCTTATTATTTATTGAGATTGATTTACTAATTTTTATTGTTGTACCTATTTTTGTAATAATTAGCTATTATAGTATTGTATATTTCTTTGGAACATATATTTATGAGTTGCCTACTCATAAATGTCCATTTTGTATGATGCAAAAAGAGTACTATTATGTTGGTTATCTTGTTTGGGGAACACTATTTTTTGGCTCTATCTTTGCTATTATTTGGGCTATTATGAGAGTATGGCTTAAAACAAACTATAAAAGATTAAAAAATATATCTATATGGCTATTAATACTATTTGCTCTTTTAAATAGTAGCTATGTTTTGATATACTACTTAAAAAATGGAGTTTTCTTATGAAAAAGGTTTTAACTTTTCTTGTTGTAATTTTATTACTTGGTGTAGTTGGAGTAATTGTAGTCTCTTTAGCAAAAAAAGATGCTCCTATTGTTGTAGTAAAAGGCAATTTTGAACATAAACCTCTTCCTATAAAACTAGATAAAACAAATGATACACAGTGTGCAATGCTTATAAAAACACAAAAAAATGCGGCTGAGGTTGTAGCACCAGATGGCAGAACTTGGTTTTTTGATGACCCAGGATGTATGGTATTGTGGCTAAAAGATAAGCCATTTAAAGATAAAGCTACACTTTGGGTACATACTATTGATACAAATAGATGGGTAGATGCTAAGAAGGCAAAATATAGGATAGATTTCTTTCATAGTGCAATGCATTATGGATTTGGTGCTGTTGAGAAAGAGACAAATAAGAGTATTGATTTTGAGCAGATGCGTTTAAGAATGTTAAGAGGAGAGACTCTAGCAAATCCTAAATGGCGTAAAAAAATATTAGGAAAATAGAGTGGATAGTATAGATATAATTTCATTAATTACAATCGCTTTTTTAGGCTCTGTAGGACACTGTATTGGGATGTGTGGAGGTATAGTAATTGCATATAGTAGTGCAAAAGTAGATGATAGCTACACTAAATTAAAAGCAACTCTTTCACATTTAGCATATAATTTTGGACGAGTTACAACTTATGTTTTTTTAGGTGCAGTATTTGGAGCCATTGGAGGTGTTGTTAGCTTTAATAATATTGCAATTGCTACTTTAACAATTATTGCTGGTATATTTATGATATTAACTGGTATCTCACTGATTGGAAAATTAAATTTTTTAACAAAATTAGAGCACTCATTTTTTAAAAGCAAATGGTACCAAAATAGCTTTAAAGAGGCAATTAAGTCAAAATCACTATTTAGCTTCTATTTTTTAGGATTGTTAAATGGGTTATTACCATGTGGTTTGGTTTACTTTTTTGCAGTAACTGCCGCAAGTACAGGAAGTGCCTTTTGGGGTGGGGTTGTAATGCTTATTTTTGGTTTATCTACAATTCCATCTCTATTTACTTTAGGAATTTTTACATCTTTACTATCAAAAAGCAATATTAGAAAAGTTATGATGAATCTATCTTCAATTGTTGTAATTATTTATGGATTATATACAATATATAGAGGTTATGATTTTATAAAAAATCCAAATAAGAGCCTGCTTAATTGTTGCGAAGTAGATGATACAAAAGATAATAACAATACAAAAGAGTTGCCTCAATTTAAGATAAAACAGCAAAACTATCAATAAAAAGAGATTTTTTTATCTTTTTAATATATATCTTCTATCAATAATATTAATATGTGATATTTAGTAACATAATATTTTTTTATATTTTGACTTAATATTTAATTCTACTTATATTATTCTATTTTTGTGATACTATAATATAAAACAAATATATAGATTTATATTATATTTGATTTGTTTTTCTTATCAATATAATTTATTCTATAAAAAGGAGCATTAGTGAAGAGGTTTATGAATCCAATAGGTGCTGGTGTGATTTTAGGCATTGCTCTATTTATTAGCTTTGTGGTTGCTGGGCAAGGAATGGGTGCTAGTGGTGCTTTTGCTAGAGCAACTGCTCAGATGGCTTATAGTGTAGATCCTGAGTTTGCAAAAAATGCTTATGCCGTAAAGTATCTAAAAAATGGCGATGCGCTTACAAACTGGACAGTAATAGAGGTTGTTGGAATCTTTATTGGTGCACTTTTGAGTGCTTTGCTTGCAAAAAGAGTAAAGTTTGAGTTTACTAGAGCAAAAGGCTACTCTATTG
>CAZCOI010000087.1:0-2851 GCA_964500335.1 uncultured Nitratifractor sp. | reverse complement strand
GGAGATATTGAGCTTTTGACTATTAAGGCTCTTCGTTTAGTACAGAGGGCTGATGTAATCATCTATGATAGATTAGCCAATCCAGATATACTAAAAGAGGCAAAAAATGGGTGTGAATTTATCTATGTTGGTAAAGAGGATTCTCACCACACTTTGCCACAAGAGGAAATAAATGAGGTAATTTATCAAAGCTCGTTACAATATGAAATAGTTGTAAGATTAAAAGGGGGTGACCCACTTGTTTTTGGAAGAGGTGGAGAAGAGGCAATCTATTTACATGATAGAGGGGTAGAATTTGAATTTATACCCGGTATTACATCGGCTATTGCTGTACCGGAGTATGCAGGAATTCCCGTAACTCATCGCGGAATAACTGTATCTTTTAGAGTTGTAACAGGTCATGAGAGTAGAAATAAAAAGCAGTCACAAATACCTTGGGAGAACTATAAAACAGATGATACAATTATATTTTTAATGGGGCTTCATAGACTTAAGTATATCACTGAAAAACTTATTGAGATTGGCAAATCCAAAGATTATCCAATAGCAGTTATTAGTAGAGGAACAACCAAAGACGAAAAAACTGTTGTTGGAACACTTAATAACATATATGAAAAAGCTAAGGATTTACCCACCCCTGCTTTAATAGTAGTGGGTGAAGTAGTAACTTTAAGAAAACAACTTAGTTGGTTTGAATAGTAATTTAATAAATATATTGTATAATCAACCAAAAGAGTTTAAGGTAATTTGATGGTTAAGATACAAGATGTACCAATGTTTGCTAACTTGGATAAAAAATTTCATAAAGAACTTAAAGAGAGTCTGTATCTAAAAAAGTTTACTAAAAACAGTATAGTTTTTTATGAAGGTGATGAGAGTGACTATTTTTATATTTTACTTGATGGAAAAGTAAAACTCTATAAAACTTCTCCAAAAGGTTCGCAAGTACAGATAAAAAGAATGACTGCACCAGATACAATAGGTGAATATGCATGTTTTGAAAAAGCACCATTTCCTGCAACTTGTGAGTTTATTACAGATGGGGTAATGGGACTACTGCATTTTGATAAAGTATATAAATATCTTAATGATAAAGAGTTCTCATTAGGGCTTATAAAGTCACTTACAAATAAAGTTATGCTTCTATCATCTCTAGTACACAAAGAGACAATTTTATCTTCTGAAGCAAAAGTTGCAGATTTAATGATTGATAATCCTACAATCTTTAATCGTCTCAAGAATAATGAGATAGCAGGTATTCTAAATCTAACACCTGAAACTTTCTCTAGGATTATTACAAAATTTAAAAAAGAGTCGATTATCAAAATGGAAAAAAATCAGTTAAAACTGTTAAATATAGAAGCACTCCAAATTATTGTAGAGACAAATACAGTAAAAGAGTGTACTAATTGTATTGCTAATTTTAAGATGAAACTAGCATTAATGGGAGAATAAAATATGTCATTTTTCCCATCATATTTTAACCTTAAAAATAGAAAAATACTTCTAATCGGCGGTAGCAATATCGCCCTTGAAAAATTAAAAAAATTGGTAGATTTCACCTTAGATATTACTATCATATCTAAAGAGTTTTCTAATGAGTTTTTAGAATTTGCTACAAAATATAATATTCCAATGTCTAAAAAAGCTTATCAAAAAGGCGATATAGATAGTTATGATATAGTAATAGTAGCAACTAATACAGAAGATTTACATAAAAATATATATCAAGAGAGCAGAAGTAGTAGGATTTTAGTAAACTCTGTTGATAATATAAAATATTGTGATTTTATCTTCCCGTCTTATATCAAAAAAGGGGATTTAACCATATCTATATCTACAAGTGGTGCTTCTCCTGCAATGGCAAAACAGCTTCGTATATATATTGAAAAACTAATTCCCTCTAATATTGCAGAATTTTTAAAAGAGATGAGAACCCTGAGAAAAATTATACCAAAAGGTAAAGAGAGAATGAAATTTTTTGAAGAAAAAAGTAATAACTTTATAAAATACAATACACCCAATATAAAAATCTAATTATCTAAAATTATTTGATAATTTATATTATAATCTTATAATCCGAATATTTGCATTATTTTTAAGTTTATTTAAGAAATTTTTACTGGCTTTTATTCTCTCCTCCTGTAACCATGCCATCATTACACTATTTTTAACCATTTCAAATCCTACATCTTCTTGATTTGATTTAGATTTTATAAAATATGCTACAAATCCTCTACCTGTATTTATCGGTTTAGTAAAACTACCCTCTGGTGTCTGATTTATAATACTAAAAAGTTTAGGATTTATATCTCTACTACTAATTAACATACTTTTTTGTTGTACACCATCTACTATTTTCATAGGGTTTTGTATAGCTTCTTGAAGTTTCATAGATGAGTTACTAGCATAGGCTATAAGACTAATTTGGGTGGTTGGTGTATCTGAAGAAAATTTATCTTTATGTGTTTGATAGTAAACTCTTAACTCTTCTTCTGTTGGTCTCGAAATAGTTGACGCTATATTTTTAGCAAAGAATTTTTCCTTTTTTATCTCCATCTCTAATTGTTTTTTATATCCTTCCCAAGTAAGACCTCTCTTAGTAAGAACCTGTTTCATCTTTTCTATACTCATTCTTCTAGCAGATGCAATTTGCTCTATTTTTGCATCAATATCTTCAGCAGATACAGTAATCTTTGCTTTTTCAATTGCACTCTTTTCTAATCTATCTTTTATAAGAGCCTCTATAGCTGCTTTTTTTGACATATTTAGTTTAGTCTGAACAGCCTCTATCTCTAAAGTTGTAATTGGTTCACCATCAACATCAATTGCAATAGCATCAATAATTTGA
>CAZCOI010000086.1:0-15645 GCA_964500335.1 uncultured Nitratifractor sp. | reverse complement strand
TTTACCGAAAAGTTATACAACAACTACAAAAGATGTAAATGGTACACAAGATAATAATGACAATGATGCCGATTTAGATGGATGGATATATGTAAAAAATCCGGTAGTTGATGATTATACTCATGATATAGGAATAATTTGTGACTGTGAAGATTATAAACTAAGACCTGATAACTACAAAGAGGTAAGTGCTAGCTCATTTAACTTATTTGGAGCTCTTTTCGCACTATTTACTATTATACTTCTTAACTTTAGAAGAGAAAAGCTTTAAGCTTTTCTCTATAATTAATTTCATACAAAAGTAAGATAGATAGCTATATATAACATTATTGAAGATACTGTTATTAAAATAACACCAACTCCATAATCTTTTAAAATTACTAATTTAATAGTTACAAGAAAAGTTGCTATTGCTGAAATAAACCATACCAAAACAGATAGGCTATTTAAGTAGTTTATTAAATTTATATATATTAAATATGTAGCATAAATTGGCAATATTAAATATAAAATAAGATAAAAAAATCTATAACTTTGCACTTAATTTCCTACATATAATATAGAGTTTTTATATTATATCAAAGTTTAATAAAAAAACACTTATTATATGCAAACTGCTTTAAAAGAGCTTATTTTAGCTAAAATTAACAAATTTTGTTTTATAAAACAAACAAACTTATTTTATATTATTTTTTTGTGGTAAAAATCTCTGGATATTTTTTACCTCCTTCTATAGCAAGCCCCAAAATTCCACTCTTTATATTTATAGGTTTAAAACCTCTCTTTTTTAATAATCTACAAGCATTTATACCTTCTCTTCCACTTTTGCTATATACAATTATCTCTCTATTATGATACATTTTTAACTCATTTAATCTATCTTTTAACTCATCTATAGGGATTAAGATTGCTCCTTTAATATGCCCTTTTTGCCACTCTTTTTTGCTTCTTACATCTAAAATAGGATATTTTGCACTCTTTATTAACTCAACGCCCTCTTTTGCTGAGATAGCCTTAAAATCTGCTAATATCCACCCCTTTATATATGCAACCCAAACACCTACACCAATCATTGCGACAAGAGAGATTATTTTATAATTTTTTTCAAAAAAATCTCCTATTTTCATCCATAACCTTTTGTTTTAGATTATTATAACATTTTTGTTATAATGCCTGCAAAAAAGGCTTAAAAAATGGAAATTAACTTAGAGTATCTTGGAGATAATAAATTTAATGCAAAAACTGCCAAATCATCATTTATATTAGATGCAAAAGAGATTACTCCTGTTGAGTATTTTGCTATTGGTATTATTGGATGTACCGGTGTTGATTTGGTAACTTTTGCTGATAAAGATGGATATTTGGTAAATAACTATAGTGTAAAAGCGCAAATTCAAAGACAACTTGATGTACCTTACAAATTTAAAAGCCTTCATGTAATTTATAAATTTGATGGCTCTTTTGATGATATTAAAGCAAAAAGATATATATTAGCCTCTCTTGAGAGCTACTGTACTACAATAAATTCAATTAGAGACTCTGTAGAAGTATTTTATACAATTATTTATAATGGAAAAACAATTGCTAACAAAGAGAGCATTATCTCTGGCGGTGGCTCAAATAGTGGAGGTATAATATTAGATGATGGATTTGGAGGAGCTTGTTGCTCTTAGAGCAAAAACTCCTTTAAGCGCTTAATACCTATACTCATATGCTCAATTGAGCGAGTATATGAGAAACGAAGTTTTGTTTTTGTGCCATTTTGCCCAAAATCTGCTCCTGGAGTTACAGCTACTTGGATTTTATCTAAAAGCTCATAGCTAAACTTAACAGCATCATTACTATATTTAGATATATCACACCATAAATAAAAAGCTCCATCTGGCTTTGCATCTATCTTAAATATATCTTTTAAGCTATTATATAAAAAGTCTCTTCTTTTTTTATACTCATTTTTGACAAAATTTAAATAATCATAATCAAATGCTTCAATTGCTCCATATTGACTAAGTGTAGGCGCACTTAAATATAGGTTTTGAGCAATATTACAAGCTGGGTTTATTAAATTATCTGGCAAAATCATCCACCCTACCCTAAAACCTGGCATACAAAAATATTTACTAAAACCATTTATCACAATTACATCTTTGCTAAAATTTAGAGCACTTTTTGGCTCTTTATCATAAACTAACCCATGATATAGCTCATCTGAAATAAAACTAATACCATTTATCTTGCAATAGTTAATTAACTCTTCTAATGAACTATCGCTATAAATTGTACCTGTTGGATTTGATGGGGTTGAGATATGCAAAGCTTTAATATCTTTACCCTCTAAATCTTTAGCTTTTAACTCATAATTACTACTTTTATCTACATTAATTGCTTTAATTTTAGCAGACACCATTACAGCAAAATTTTTATAGCAAGGATATGAAGGGTCACTAATTGCTAAAGTATCACCAATATTTAATGTTAAAAGATATGCAATTAAAAAGGCGTTGCTAGTGCCTGGAGTTATTAAAATATTATTAGGGTTTATATCAAGATTATATACTCTTTTATAGTGCAAAGATATCTTTTCTCTTAACTCTAATAGCCCTAATGTTGGTGTATATCCAAACTCTTTATTATCTATTGCTCTTTTAATTGCATTTTGTACCTTAATAGATGGCTCTATATCTGGCTCTCCTATCTCAAAATGAATTACACTCTCATACTCTTTTGCTTTTGCAACTAAATCCATAACTTTAAATGATGTAATCTCTTTATATCTCATCTCTTTGCCTCTACAAATTTAAGATATTGCCAAATAGTTACTGCAATAATAACTAAAAGCAAAGGTGCTAAATATGGCTTTTGTTTTAAGTATGTAAATATCATTATAATAAAATCGCTAAAATAGTAAGCACTCAATCCAATAACACTAACAAAAACAATAGAAGCAAAAATATTAAAAAAGATAAACTTTTTAAAATCATACTTTCCTAACCCCATAACTATAGGAATAAGTGTTTTTACACCATATATAAACTTTTGTATAAAAATTGCAATTGTTCCATATTTACGCATTATAAGAGTGGTAATTGCCAATTTTCTTTTATACTTTTTAAGATATTTATAGACATCTTTTTTTTGATATCTACCAAGATAAAATAAAAAATTATCACCCAAAAAATTAAAAAATGCCGCTACAGCTAATGCTGTAAAAAGGTCGATTTTGCCTAAATAAGCAAATACACCAGCCGCCGCAACAATTACAAAAGAGCCTCCAAAAGAGAAAAATGCAATTGCTAAATAACCCCATGACTCAAGAGAGCTAAAATCCATAAATAACCTTTTTTTGGTATGATTATACTAAGATTTTAATAAAGGGTATTTATGGCTTCTGGATTTTTTGCACTTTTAGATGATATTGCTATGTTAATGGATGATGTCTCAAGCTCAGCTAAAATTGCTACCAAACAGACTGCTGGAGTGTTAGGAGACGATTTAGCAGTAAATGCGGCAAAAGCTTCTACTTTTCCTCCATCAAGAGAGCTTCCTGTAATTTGGGCAATTACAAAAGGCTCTTTAATAAATAAAATTATAATTGTACCTTTAATGCTAATTTTAAGCTACTACTACAAAGAGGCAATTACCCCTATCTTGCTACTTGGCGCCTCATATCTCTCATATGAAGGTGCTCATGGTATTTGGGGCTGGTTATTTCCACATTCACACAATAGCAATAATTCTAAAAAGCTAACAGAAAAAGCTAAAATAAAATCGGCAATATTAACAGATTTTATACTCTCTATAGAGATTGTATTAATTGCACTCTCTACTGTAAATGATTTGCCAATTATCCAAAAGAGTGCAGTAGTTTTTCTTGTTGCTTTTATTGCAACTATTGGAGTTTACGGCTTTGTTGCACTTTTAGTTAGACTCGATGATATTGGATATGCAATTGCAAAAGATAAACCACAAGGAAGTTTTAAACAAAAGTTTGGGCTTAAACTTGCATCTTTATTGCCTATTATTATTAAAATTTTAAGTATTGTAGGGGTATTTGCAATGCTCTTAGTTGCAGGCGGAATATTAATGCATAAAATTTCTATTTTAGAAGAGATTTTACACCCTATTCCAACACTGCTAGCTGAACTTTTAAGTGCTATATTTTTAGGCGCAATTTTAATGCTAATTATAGATGGAACCAAATCTTTAATTGTTTATTTAAAAAAATAGATAATCTTTTTAATAATCTATCAATATTTTATATTACTATTTTAAAAAACACTTTTAAAACCCCTAAATTAGGGGTTTAGAGCAAAATCAACTTCATACTCTCCATATATTGGATATATATTTCATTTTGAAATATTTTTTATTACAATTTAGCACATTTTTTAAAAAAACCTTTTTAAAAGATCACAATTTGATATATTTTAATTTAAAAAGGAGAGGATATGTTTAAAAAAACATCACTTATTGCTATAGCTCTATCTACAATATTAATTGCACACCCAAAATATAAAAAAGACCCAAATAACTGCCCTGGTATTTTTCAAGAAAATATAGCCTACTTTGCAGATGAGCATGACCCACATAATAGATTGTTAATTTTTGATTATAAAAATATGGAGTTACTAAAAGAGATTCCAATAGAAGGTTCATTAAGCCACCATGCTGATTTAGCTGGAATGCCTTTTAGTGCTCCTTATATTACTACTATTCCAAAAGGCTCTAAATTTATAGCTTTTTATAATATAAAAAATGGAGATTTTGTTAAAAAGATAAGATTGCCATTTAGACCAAGATCTAGTGATGCTTACAATAAAAGAAAAGATTTAATCTTTTTAAACTCAAGAGATAGACCAGCAGGTGTTATAATTGATGCTAAAAAATTAAAATTAGTAGGAAAAGTTGGCTTTAATATTGACTGTAGAGATGGAAAAGTTGTAACAAATAAAGAGATAAAAGATTTAATTTGTACAACTAACGATTTTGGAGGAGACCAAATTAGCGGACATCCAATATGGCTAGATAATAAAACTATAGCTTTACTTGATAGGGCAAATAGATATATTCATATATTTTCACTAAGAAAAAGAGGTTCTATATATCAGAGTAAACTTATTCAATCAATTCCAACAGATACATCTTTGCATCAAATGATAGCACTACATCCAAATAGATTAAACAATAAAATATTTTTTGGAGAAACTGAAAGCAATATAGAACAAAAAAAGTATGCTGGAGTTTATAAATTTATAAAAAGAGGTCATAAATTAAAAGTTAAAAACTTTACACTATTTAAATATGAAGATAAAATTGGGATTTATGGTCATAATCTATTTATAACACCAAATAAAAGATATCTATATGCTCCTGCTGGTGCTACTATTAATGAAAATGGTGATATTAGCAAAGGTGGTATATTTATAATAGATACAAAAAGTATGAAAGTAGTTAAATTTATAGAAACTGGCTATGGTGCTGGGCATGTAGCATTTGCAAAAAAGAAAGGCTTAGCAGTTGTTACCAACCATAAAGATAGTCATGTAAGTGTAATCAATTGGAAAGAAAATAGATTTATTCAAGATATAGAAATCCCATTTGGGCATGAAGGAATTGCATCATTATATCTATCTCATTCACAATATATTGATAAGAATGAAGAGTATTACTATAATGTTTGGACAGATGGAGGTGACTTTTTTAGGATTAATTTAGATACATTAGAGATAGAAGGAGAGATAAGAGTAGGTGGAATACCAATTCAAGGAAATTTTGTTCCAAAAGTAACTACAGCGTGTAATATTCCTAAACCTTCAGTTGATGATGGATACGATTTATTATTTGGCGATTTAGCAGATGAGCTATTAAACATAAAAGATTATATAAATAAAGCATCTGATGAGTCTAATGACTATGATGATAGAAAAGAGTTTTTAAAAGATTTGAAAAAAAAGATAAAAGGTTATAAAAAAGCAATAAAAATTAAAAAAAGATTACACTCTTTATCAAAAAAAGAGTATAAAGCCTATCTCAAAAAATATACACAACTTCAAAAAGATTATAAAAACTTCTTAAAAGATTTAGATTAATATTAAATTTATGCCTAAATTTTGGGCATAAATTAAAAAAAGCATAAAAAAAGAGAACTACTTAAAAAAATTACTTGACAAAAATTATTAATTAAGATAAAATATCGCCATCCAAAAAATAAAGGATATTAAATGGCGTGTGATAAAAATCCACAAGATTATGAAGATAATAAAAATGAAACTTTAAACGAAGAAAAGGAGATAGTAATGGAAGAGAGAACTCAAGCAGGTGTTTTAGTACTAAAGCCAATGCCAGAATTTAAAATGGAAGCATATGATGCAAAAAGCGGACACTATACAGAAGTTAGCAGTGAAGATTTTAAAGGTAAATGGAGTGTAATTTGTTTTTATCCAGCTGACTTTACTTTTGTTTGTCCAACTGAAATTGCGGCAATGAATGCACATTTAGACACAATAGAGGGTGAACTTGGCTGTAAAGTTTTAGCAATTTCGACTGATACAAAATTCTCTCACAAAAGATTTGTAGAGACTGAGCCTCTACTTAAAGATTTAAAACTTACAATTGGTGCAGACCCAACAACAGAAGTTAGTAAAAAGTTTGGTGTATTAATAGAAGATGCAGGTATTGCGCTAAGAGGCAGATTTTTAATTAATCCTGATGGTGTAATTGTAGCTCAAGAGGTTCAAGCTCCACCAGTTGGTAGAAGTGTAGAAGAGTTTATTAGACAAATTAGAGCTCATCAACACGCATATAAGACTGGAGAAGTTTGCCCTGCAGGCTGGAGACCTGGTAAAAAGACTCTACCAGTAAATACAGATGTAGAGCCGATGACTGGAAGAGTTGGTGACTATATTACAATAGAAGAGATTCTATCTTAATAAAAAGGGTTTTCCCTTTTTATTTACTAATTACAAAGGTTGAAACTTCGCTATTTAAGAGAGTCTATATTTGCTCTATAAATTCCACCTTCATAATTTTATACACCATCTTTTGTTGCTCCAATAGAAGAGCAATAATAAAATTTTACCCCCTCTTGATTTATAGAGGTATTACCTTTTGATTCAATAGTGCTAATGCAATCGCAACCAAAAATTGTTAAGATAAGCGTAAAAACTACTAAATATAGCCTTATATTAATAGCTAATTACACTTTTCATCAACATCTTCTTTCATCTCAACACAAGAACTATAACTTTTTGTTAAATTCCCATCTAAATAGATATCTATACTCTCATCTCTATTATATTTAGCTTTTAAAGTAGTGCTATCTCCTTTTACTTCAACAATGCCAGCATGTGGGCAATCTAATGTGCTATTTTGTTCTAACTTCTCAACAGTTGTTATATCAACCCACTTATTATCAATACAAGATGAAGATAAAGAACCATTAATCTCAAAACTATTTTTAAATGTTCCTCTATTTACAGAGATTTTTATATCTTTAAAAGTCACACTTTTATTACCATCTTTTGCATATCCTGTCAATTCTTCAAAGATATTGCTATCTTTAACTTTTAAATATCCACTCTCATAATAGACCTCTTTTCCCCCTAAAACTACTTTTAAATCATAAATATTTGCATCAAAGTTTTTTTCATCTTCAGCACTATTATAGTGTATTGTTCCATTAATAGTTCCATAATCTAATTTACAATTTTCAAACTTTATATCTATATCTTTATTAATGCCGTTGCCATTATCATCTACAACCACTTTTCCACTATTGCACTCTCTTGACTCTTTTCTATTTAGCAAAGCTAATTCTAAAGCTCTATTTGCATATAGTTTTTCATTAGCATCATTTGTTAATCTAAAATTATTTATAGAATCTAGCGAATCATCTATTTTATATATAGATAGAGCAGTTGAGATAACCTCATCTTGATTTTGATCATTAATCTTTAAAAGCTCACCCTTTACAATATTACTACTATTTGTAAAATCTGTGCTTCCTCCACCACAGCCAATAACTATAACAGATGCAATTGATAATGTTAAGATACCTAATTTTCTCATTTTATTCCTTCTATTAAGTTTTTGTTATATTACCATATTATGGTCTGATAAATCTTAAAAATTATATTTTAGGTAAAATTTATGTCAAAAAAGTAGCTTTCTTGGCTTAATTTAAACTAAAAATGGTAATATCCACTCAATTTATCCTCATAAAACGATAAAAAAAGGAACCTCTTTGGAAGAAATAGCTATAGTTATCTTATCAATATTAATTGCATCAATTTTAAATATTCTCTTAAAAAAATTGGATTTGCCAACTGCAATTGGCTATATATTTACAGGTGTAATTGTAATGTTAATCTTTCATGAAGATACAAGCCATAATCAGTTAGAGCATATCTCTGAGTTAGGAATTATATTTTTAATGTTTACAATAGGCTTAGAGTTTAGTTTTAGCGAACTTAAAGCTATGCGTAAACAGGTCTTTTTATATGGTACTTTACAAGTTATTATAACAGCTTTTCTTTTTACACTAATTGGAGTTTTTTTATTAGATTTCGAAGAAAAAAGTGCAATTGTTATAGCACTTGCATTAGCTTTATCTTCTACAGCTATTGTTTTAAAAATGCTTAATGAAAATGGCGATATTCATGCTGGATATGGGCGTAAAGTTTTAGGAATTTTACTATTTCAAGATTTAGCAGTAATTCCTATATTAATTATGATTGATGTCTTTTCTAAAGATATTGAAGTAACTACACTATTAGCAAAAACCTCTTTACATATGGTGCTTTTTTTTGCTCTCTTATTTGTTGGCAAATTTGGAATTGATAAATATTTAGAATACTCAGTAAAAACAAAAAATCAAGAGATATTCCTACTAGCAATACTATTTACTGTTTTAGCTTCGGCTCAAAGCGCTCATCTGTTTGGTTTTTCATACTCTCTTGGAGCTTTTTTTGCTGGAATGTTACTTGCTGAGTCTCACTATAAATATCAAATAGAGGCTGACTTAGCACCTTTTAGAGACCTTTTTTTAGGACTATTTTTCTTTGTTGTAGGAAGCAGAATAGATTTAAATATAGTTGCAAAAAATTTCTTTATTATAGTTGTTGTAGTTATTGTAGTAATGCTTTTAAAAGCTATTGTAATATTTGGGGTTTTATCTTTTGGACAAAAAAGAACAGCTTTTAAGAGCGCTCTTGCACTATCTCAAATTGGAGAGTTTGCATTAGCTATATTTGTTTTAGCCCAAAATAACGGCTTTATTGATGAAAAACTTTCAAATATATTATCAACAGCGGTAATATTTTCTATGATTTTAACGCCATTTATTATTAAAAATTTAACAAAAATTGCCGATATGGTCTTTAAAAGCCCTGCAAGAGAGTTTAAAATCACCTCAACCGGTCTTAAAAATCATATTGTAGTTTGCGGTTATGGGCCTCTTGGAAAGAAGGTAACAAAAACATTAAAAGAGATAGGTTTTGATTATATTCTAATAGAGCATGATTTAAAGCTATATCAAGAAGCTTTACAAGATAACCAGCCTGTATTTTTTGGAAATGCCGCACAAAGAGTTGTTCTTGAATCTATAAATATAAAAGATGCTATTGCTGTAATGATTACATTTCATAATCTTGAGAAGATTAGACTTATTGCGCAAGCTGTTTTAGATATCGTCCCAAAAGCTCATATTGTAGCAAGAGTTAGAGGAAAAGAGGAGCAGATAGCACTTAAAGAGTCTGGAATTGATAGTATTGTCTCAACAGTTGGAACACTAGCCCAAAAGATGATAGAAGAGCTCTCATACTGCCCTATAAAAAGGTAACTAAAAGGTATCCTCTTCTGGGGTTAGCTGAATTAGCTCAAAATGTTTTTTTTGCAATTTTTGATTCTCTTCTTGAATCTTATGATACTCATCTTTTAACTCTTCTTCTCTCTCTTTGGCATTTTGCAATACGCCAATTGAGCTTTCTCCAAAAAAAAGAGAATATAAATAAAATATAAAAATAATAAATAGGAATATTTTTAGTAATAAAGAGGTATTTAATCTTCTTTTTGAAGGAGCCTTAATATGCTCCTTAATTCCTAGATTATCGCTATTTGTTTCCAAAAAGCTCTCTTCCTATATATTCAAATTGTCCAAGCTCTCTTTCAATCTCTAAAAGTCTATTATATTTAGCAATTCTATCGCTTCTAGCAGTAGAGCCTGTTTTAATTTGCGCAGTATTAAGTGCCACTGCAAAATCTGCTATAAAGCTATCTTCGCTCTCACCGCTTCTGTGGCTCATAACACAACTATAGCCGTTTCTTTGCGCTAAGCGAACTGTCATCATAGTCTCACTTACGGTTCCAATTTGGTTTGGTTTAATTAAAATAGAGTTTGCAATATTTTTATTAATTCCCTCTCTTAAAATCTCAACATTTGTAACAAATAAGTCATCTCCTACAAGTTGCACTCTATTACCAAGACGCTTAGTAAGCTCAGCCCAGCCTTCCCAATCATCTTCGCTTAAACCATCTTCAATTGAAACTATCGGATATTTATTAATTAAATTTTCATAATAGTCAATTAACTCACTACTGCTTAACTCTTTATTTTCACTTTTTAGTTCATATTTTCCATTTTCATTTACAAGCTCACTACTTGCAACATCAAGAGCCAAAACAATTTGCTCTCCAGCTTTATATCCAGCCTTATCAATTGCTTGCATAATTACTTCTATTGGCTCTTCGTTGCTTTTAAGATTAGGCGCAAAACCGCCCTCATCACCAACCGCGGTGCTCTCGCCCATACCATCTATAATTTTTTTAAGATTTTGATAAATCTCACTAACTGCTCTTAAACCTTCGCTAAATCTATCAAAACCAATCGGCATAATCATATACTCTTGAAAATCAACAGAGTTATTTGCATGCTCACCGCCATTAATAATATTAAACATAGGTGTTGGCATAACAACTGCGTTTGCACCGCCCAAATAGCGATATAAAGGCATCTTTAGAGAAGTAGCTGAGGCTCTTGCAACCGCCATAGAAACCCCAAGCACCGCATTTGCACCAAGGTTTGAATAGTTATTAGTGCCATCAATCTCTTTCATTGTTAAATCGATTTCGGCTTGATTATAAGGGCTCATTCCAATAAGCGCTTCGGCAATTGTTTCGTTTACATTTTGAACCGCTTTAAGCACCCCTTTGCCCATATATCTATCGCCGCCGTCTCTAAGCTCAAGAGCCTCTCTTTTGCCGGTACTTGCACCGCTTGGCACAATTGCGCTCTCTTTTGTGCCGTCACTTAAAACTACTGTTGCTCTAACTGTCGGATTTCCTCTGCTATCTAAAACCTCATCTGCGTATATATCTTCTATAAAAACCATCTATCTCTCCATTAATAAAATCATGTCATTTTACCATTTTTTTATAAAGCAAATTTTTAATCTTCGCTCTCTTCAATCTCTTTTTTATTCATTGCTAATTTCTCACCAAAACCTAAAGCCTCTTTTACTTTATACTCTATCTCATTTCTTAAATCTGGATTATCTTTAAGTGTCTGTTTAGCATTCTCTTTACCCTGTCCAAGCTTTGTAGCTCCATAGCTAAACCAAGCACCACTTTTATCGATAATATCAAGTTTTACACCATAATCGATAATCTCACCCTCTTGGCTAATACCCTCACCAAACATAATATCAAATTCAGCTTGTCTAAATGGAGGAGCCACTTTATTTTTAACAACCTTTGCTTTTACTCTATTTCCAATTTGATTTTCACCCTGTTTAAGAGTTGCTATTTTTCTAACATCTATTCTAACACTTGCATAAAACTTAAGAGCATTACCACCTGTGGTTGTCTCTGGAGAACCATACCCCATAGTGCCTATTTTCATACGAATTTGGTTAATAAAAATTACAGTTGTATTCATCTTATGTAAAATTGCAGTAAGTTTTCTTAAGGCTTGACTCATAAGTCTTGCTTGAAGCCCTACATGAGAGTCTCCCATATCACCCTCTATCTCTGTTTTTGGAGTAAGCGCCGCAACTGAATCTACTACTATTAAATCTACAGCTCCACTTCTTGCAAGAGTCTCAAGCACCTCTAATGCCTGCTCTCCAAAATCTGGCTGAGATACAAGCAAATTATCAATATCAACCCCTAAATTCTTTGCATAATAAACATCAAGCGCATGTTCAGCATCAATAAATGCGCAAATTGCTCCCTCTTTTTGAGCCGAAGCAATTGATTGAAGAGCTAGTGTGGTTTTACCTGAACTCTCAGGACCATAAATTTCTATAATTCTTCCTTTTGGAATACCGCCAATTCCTAGCGCCATATCAAGCCCAAGTGAGCCTGTGCTAATTGCTTCTATTGGCTCTATCTCTTTATCGCCAAGGCGCATAAGCGTACCTTTACCAAAGGCTTTATCTATCTGTTTTATAGCTAAATCGAGTGCTTTTTGCTTATTTGGATCCATTATCTAACCTTATTTTTTTTATAGATATTGTAGCATTTTTTTATTAATTAATGATACAATATAACAAAATATTTAAAGGAACTTTATGAACTTAATAATTGCCCATTCTCCCGATGCAGATGATATATTTATGTATTATGCTATAAAATTTGGGTGGGTAGATACTAAAGATTATGAGTTTAAAAATATCGCTTTAGATATAGAGAGCTTAAATATTGAAGCTTTAAAAAATAGCTACCCTGTAACTGCTATAAGTTTTGCTCTTTATCCTAAAATTAAAGAGGAGTATGCTCTTCTTAGAACAGCTGTTAGTTTTGGGCAAGGGTATGGACCAAAGTTAATTAAAAAAAGAGGTAAAAAATTAAAAAGAAATTTTAAACTTGCTCTTTCTGGTAAAAATACAACAAATGCAATGCTTATTAGATTAAAATATCCCGATGCTAAAATTAGATATATGAACTTTTTAGATATTGAAAAAGCAGTCGTTGAAGGTGAGGTTGATGCTGGAGTTTTAATACATGAGTCTATATTAGATTTTGATAACTCTCTTGAAGTTGAACTTGAACTTTGGGATTGGTGGTTAGAGCTTGCTAAAAAAGAGCTTCCATTGCCACTTGGGGGAATGGCGCTAAGAAGGACTATTCCTCTAAATAGAGCAATTGAGATTGAAGATATCTTAATTAAAGGTGTAGAGGTTGCAAATAGTAAAAAAGATGAACTTTGTGAACTTTTAGTTAAGAATAATTTAGTAAGAATTAAAGACAAACAGCTAGAAAAATATCTAAATATGTATGCATCAAATAGCTCTATATCATTAAACGAAACCCAAATAGAGGCTCTTAATAAGCTTTTTGAAATTGGGTATAATTACAAAGAGTATGATACAAAAATAGATGTTAATGACTTTTTAATACCAAAAGAGTATCAAAAGTGGCGTAATTTATAGGAGAGGATTATGGTTCAGCTTATATCTGTTTTAGTGGCTATTTTATTGATTGCTTTAGTAATTACAAGCGATAGAAGCAGAGGTGATTCACCTACTAAAGAGAGCGATATTAGCGCTCAAGAGTTCTATTATAATGAAAAAGAAGATGATGATGAGAGCAGTGGCTTTTTATCTTTTATAAAAGATTATAAAGTAATAAATTTTGATATATACCAAATAAAAGGCAAAGGTGTATTAAATATAGCAAGAAGAAGCTTTAGAGAAGGATTAAAAGATGCTCTTGAAAATAGTGGAAAATTTAAATTAAGCTACAATCCAAATATTAAAATGGTAGTCTCAATAAAAGAGGATATCTTAAAATTAAAAAAGTATATTGCATATAGAGGAGAAAAGGAGTATTTTGTTGTTAAAAAGAGAGTTAATGTAATTGTAAAATTTGCTCTATTTAGAGATGCAGATACTACATATTATATTAATAAAATTATCTATAAAGCAGATTTAAAAGCAAGCTCTTTAAGTAACTATGATGATGCTATTTATAAGATAGATAAAAAACTATATTGGATAGTTGCAAAAAAAGTTGCAAATAAATTAATAGAAGATTATAAAGTAATAGTTAGCAGACTCTAATAGTAGCTATAATTATTATTAATATAAAGAACGATTCTTAAAATATATCCCATAAAATTTACATTTTTTTACCAATCTTTATAAAAATGCTTCCATTTTATGGTATTTTTTTGATATACTTCTATTTAAAAGAATATTTTTTAAATAGAAAGGTATTGATGCAACTTAGAGTAATAGTTACTAAAATTATAACTATTTTAATAATTATCTCTTTTTTTAGTGGATGTGATAGCAAAAAGAGTAATCATCAAAAAGTATTATCAGCTTACGAAGAGCTAATAGAAGATATTGCTGGAAATAAAAATAATAAACCAATTAGCGCAGATGAGCTTAACTCAATAGATGGCATTAGTGGAGCGATTGATGGAGTTGATTATAGCAAAGCTTTTATGGAAGCAAATTTTTTAGACCCATCAAATCCAACTATTGATGAGATTCAAAGTGTAATAGATAGTGTAAATAAAAAATATTTAGAAGAGAAATCTTTTAATAATATTAAAGATTTTGCAAAAGGATTAACAACTAAAGCTCCAACTCTACAAGATTATAAAAACTTAGGATTAGATAATATTAATCAAGATAATATTAATGATATAAACTCAAAACTAAATTTATTAACTCTTAAAGATTTTAATAGTGTTGATGATATAAAAAATGCTATTAGTAACTTAAAAGCTCAAATTGATAACAAAAAAGCACTTGATAAAATTTATACTTTTATTAAAGATAATAATAGTACAACTTTAAGTGTAGATGATTATAAAAATGCAGGTATAGATGGTGTTACAAGCGAAAATATAGATAAAATAAATGAGATTATAAAAGATATTGACCCTTTAAATACAAATAACTTAAAAGAGATTATTAAAGATGCTGTAATAAAGATAGCTCAAGATAAAAAAGAGTCCCTAAAAAAGATACACGCTTTTATTAAAGGAGATTCAGATATTAAGCCAACTATTAATGATTATAAAAATTTTGGAGTTGATGGAGTTGATGAGAGTAATTTAGAAAAAATCAATAACTTTATTAAAAATAATAAAAATTTAGACTCTATAGAGAGTATTAAAAAAGCAATAAAAGAGAAACTTAAAGAGCTTAATAAAAAGCAAAGCTTTACTGAAAAAATTAAAGATATTATAGAAAATAATGGTACTGAACCAACTCTTGATGATTTTAAAGATATAGGCATTGACGGCGTTAATGAAGATAATATTGACAAAGTAAATGAAATTATTAAAAATATTGATACTACAAAAATAGATAACTTTGATAACTTAAATGAAGTTATTAATAAAGGCATAAACTCTTTAGAAACAATTGATAACTTTAAAAAAGATGACTCTAACACTACTACACCAACCATTGATGATTATAAAAATATCGGTATTGATAATGTAGATGAAAATAATATTAAACAGATTAACAACGCTATAAAAGATAATAACTTTAGCTCTATAAAAGAGATTCAAGATATTGTTGATAATATTAATAAAACTATTGATGCTATTAATAAAATTAAAGATTTTGCTAGTGATAATAACAACTCATCTCCAACTCTGCAAGACTATATTGATGCTAAGATTAG
>CAZCOI010000085.1:0-1721 GCA_964500335.1 uncultured Nitratifractor sp. | reverse complement strand
AAATAGCCCTTATTGACTCCTCTTATCTTAGCATCTCTTCTACTTTACCCTATTCCTTCAATTCTATCAATATAAACATTAACCAATTTATAATCTTTGCTAATTTCTATTACGCTATAGCATATCTTGTTAATAGTTTTATGAAACTCTTTTATTTTCATATTTCCAAACTTAATATGTATAACTTTTGTAGTGGAATTTTGTAGTTGTGTTCTATAAGAAAATACTGCATCTTTTGTTACCTTTGTTAAATTGTTTTCTTTTTCATATTGCCAAATTTTAGTGTCACTCATATGAGGGTCTATATCTATTACATGTATATACTCTTCGCCTCTAAAGAGCTCAAAATAGTATGGCAAGTTTGCATCAATAATATACTTTAACATTTATGCAATTTTTTGTAATGTATATTTTTGTCCCATAAGTTTAGAAGTAAATTTTAAAGATGCTTTTATATCTTCTTTTGTAAGGGTCGGATAGTGTTTTAAAATCTCTTCTTCGCTTTCACCTGCACTTAAAAACTCTAAAATAGTCTGAACCGTAATTCTTTGTCCTCTCATTGTCGGTTTACCATTACAAATATCGGCATTTATTGTAATAATTCCATCATCAAATGTAATAGTTTTACTATCCATTGCAAACTCCACCTTTTTTTTTATATATTATAGCATACATTTAAAAAAATATTTTATGATAGTATAAACTAAAAGCCTATAAGGTTTGTTTTTTACTAAATATAGAAATTATAAACTAACAATCAAAAACCACTTTGCTATTCGCCATTTAAAGCGTTAAAAAATAAAAATTATTGTAAAATAGCAAAAAAAGAAAGGAGAGGTTGTGGAGCCGCTAAATATAGTGCAGTTTTTAAACACGAACGCGGTTGTTAATTTTATAAAAAAATATGCAATCTCTTCTTATGCTTTATTAAAAAGGCTTGCAAAAAAGGCTTGTCATTGCAATAAGATATTTTTGCGAAAAACAAGACTTATTTTAATGCTAAATCACTTTATACCAAGATGTCCGTATTATTGCACATACTTTGCGTTTAGGCGCACGGGGACTCATCCGCCACGCTACTTATAATTAATCAAAAATTGGTTTTATTGTTAAGTTTGTAGGTGTTGTATTGCAAAAGTGCAAACAACTATTAAGCAATATTTTATTGCTTTTTTTAAAAAACAAAGGATTAATTATGAGTAGTTATGTTGTAGGATTTCCAAGAATCGGAGAAAAAAGAGAGTTAAAATTTGCACTAGAGAGCTTTTGGAGTGGCAAAAGCAGTTATGAAGAGCTATTAAATGTAGCAAAAGAGTTAAGAGTAAGACACTTAAATTATCAAAAAGAAGTGGGGATTGATTTAATTAGCATTAACGATTTTTCGCTTTATGATAATATGCTAGATTTGGCTGTTACTTTGGGTGCAATTCCTAAAAGATTTAGAGGGTTAAGCGGTAGTGAGTTATATTTTTCTATGGCAAGAGGCAACAAAGATAGCGTTGCAATGGAGATGACAAAGTGGTTTAATACCAATTACCACTATATTGTGCCAGAACTCACACCAAATGATGAGTATAAATTGGATGCTTCTAAAATTATAAATGAGTATAAAGAGGCAAAAGAGCTTGGTATTAAACCAAAAGTTAATATTATTGGTCCTATTACATTTTTAGCGCTTTCAAAAAGGGTTGATAGAGGCGATACTTATGAGCTTCTTGGCA
>CAZCOI010000084.1:0-2153 GCA_964500335.1 uncultured Nitratifractor sp. | reverse complement strand
AATTCTTTATTTCTTGAAGAAAGAGTAGTAAATATTCCAAGTAGTGTAAGGTTGTAGTATGAAAATATTTTTAACAAGTCCAGGAAGAAGAGTAGAATTAATTAAGCTTTTTAAAAAAGAGTTAAAAGATATAACAATAATTGGAGGTGATTACTCTAGCACATCCCCATCACTTCAATTTTGTGATAAGTTTTATAAATTGCCATTTAAAATAGATAATAACTATTTGCAAAAGGTTTTAGAAATTGCAAAAAAAGAGAGTATTGATATTGTTATACCACTTATTGATTATGAGTTAGAACTTTACTCAAAAAATGTAAATAAATTTAAAGAGCTTGGTATAGAGGTAATGATTTCGTCATATAAGAGTATTCAAATAGCAAGCGATAAGCTAAAAACTTATGAGTTTTTTAAAAAGTTTGATTTTATAAATAATCCAAAAACCAAGCTTCTAAATGATTATAATAAAGATAGTTTTAATAGCGAGTATGTAATTTTAAAACCAAAAAATGGCTCAAGTTCTATTGGAGTGTATAAAGTTAAAAAAGAGAATGTAATAAGTTTTGCAAATATGCTAGAGCTAGATAAAACTATATATATTGCACAAGAGTATATAGATTTTGATTTTGAAGTAACAGTTGATACTTTTGTTAAAGATAATAAAGCTATAGAGTTATGCCAAAGAAAGCGCTTAAAAGTTAGAGGTGGCGAGGTTGAGAGAGCAGTTACAATAAAAGATAAAAATATTACAAAAATAGTAGAACAAATTGTAAAAAGCTCTTCATTTTATGGAGTAATTAATATCCAAATTATGGTAAAAGGCAATAGCTATTATATAGGCGAGATTAATCCACGATTTGGCGGAGGGTTTCCTCTATCTTACTATAGTGGGGCAAATATGGTTGAGCATTTAGAGAGTCTAATTTTAAATAAAGATTTACCTCAGCTACTAGATAGTAGATATAAAGAGGGCTTTTATATGCTTAGATTTGATGATGCAATCTATACAGATAGGGTAAAAGATGATTAAAGTAGTCGGTTTTGATTTAGATAATACCTTATATAATCAACAAAGTTTTGAGTTTGAGGTATTTGAAGAGATTGCAAACTTAGTAGAAAAAGAGTTTAATATAGATAAAACTAACTATCTAAATAGCCTAAAAGAGCTATATTTTAAGGGAGTAAAGAGTAAAACCTTTGATATAGCTATGCAAAGTTTAAATAAGAATTTACCAAGCAATTGGGAAGAGTTTGTAAAAAATAGACTCTTACCAACTTATAGAGGCTTTAGAGCTAAAAATATCTTTTTGTATGATGAGGCTAAAAATTTTTTAGATAACTTAAAAGAGCAAAATTATAATCTTGCTTTAATTACAAACGGAAACTCTTTGGTTCAAAATAATAAATTAGATGCTCTAAATTTAAAAAGCTATTTTGATTTAATTTTAATCTCTGATGATTTTAACCCTCCAAGAAGAAAACCAGATACATATATGTTTAAAAAGGCTTTAGAGTACTTTAATATTAAACCAAATCAGATGGTTTATATTGGCGATGATTTAGTAAGAGATAGAGCCTCACAAGAGGTTGGAATAAAGTTTATAGATATAAATAGCATATCTTTTAGAGATATTAAGTTTTAGGAGAGATTATGAAAGATAAAGTTTTTATTATTGCTGAAGCTGGAGTTAATCATAATGGAGATTACAATTTAGCACTTAAAATGATAGATGAAGCAAAAAAGGCTGGTGCTGATGCTGTTAAGTTTCAAACTGCAGTTCCTGAACTTGTAATGACTAAAAGTGCAAAGATGGCAGATTATCAGGTAGATAATATTGGGAAAGAGGAATCGCAAATAGAGATGGCAAAAAAGATTCATCTACCAATTACAGATTATAAAAGCCTAAAAGAGTATTGCGATAAGGTTGGTATAATGTTTTTATCAACACCGTTTGATCACCTCTCTATAAAAGAGTTAGCAAAGTTAGATTTAGAGTATCTTAAGATTCCTTCGGGCGAAATAACCAATTTGCCATACTTAAGAGAGATTGGTAAAAACTTTAAAAGAGCAATATTATCAACAGGAATGGCTGATATTGGAGAGATTGAAGATGCTCTTGATGTTTTGGTAGAATCTGGTATTTCAAAAGATA
>CAZCOI010000083.1:0-24847 GCA_964500335.1 uncultured Nitratifractor sp. | reverse complement strand
AAGTAGTATAGCTATTTGCAAAACTAAAGCTAAATAATAATGCTAACAATATTTTTTTCATGCGGTAACTCCTCTTAATCCTCTACCTATTGAATATCCTAAAGATAGTTCTATTAAAGTAGCAATAGCCCAAGGTCCCATTAAAATCGCCCAACCAACTGTTATTATACCAATCCATAGATAAGCAACTTCGTTTTTTAAAAAAATTGCTAATAAAAACCCTAAACCTGTAAATACTATAATATAACCTAACATGATAGATCCTTTCTTTGTGAAATATGTATGTAGCATATGATTTTTCTAGTTGAACCCTCTGATTAACCCCAAATAAACCGCTTCGTACCAATATTTTGATAAAATAGATATATCAAGAGAGTAAGAAATATCAATCAAGGGAATCCTAATGCAACTAAGTTTTTTCGATTATGCTATGCAATACCAAGGTGGTAAAAAGAGTATGAAATTCTTAAATGAGATGAAAGAGATTATTCCTTTTGAAAAGCTAGAAGCAATTCTTATTGAAGAGGATATCTATAACCCAAAAGTAGGAAAGAGAGGTGGCAGACCATATACACCAGCAAAAATACTTTTAGGGGCACTGTTTTTACAAAGCTGGTATAACTTAAGTGATCCAATGACAGAAGAGTTGATACATGATAGGATTTCGTTTAGAAAGTTTCTTGATATAAAAGATGAAGATAGTATTCCTGATGAAACAACAATTTGTAAATTTAGAAATAAACTGATACAAAAGAGACTACTATCTCGTATCTTTGATGAAGTAAAAGAGATGATTATAAAGAAGAACCTTATATTAAATGAAGGGACAATAGTAGATGCTACACTTATTCATAGTAGTGAACCAAAAAGAAAAAATAATATTTTTTCTAAAGTTATTTGCAATTAAAAAAATTAGTGTATAATAACCAAAAATGAATAGGTATTCAAGATGCATGAGTATAGTATAGTTCAAAGTTTATTAGATGTAATAGATGAAAATGCCCAGAGAAATGGTGCATCAAAGGTTACAAAGGTTGTAGTAAAAATTGGAGTTTTAAGTGGAGTTGAACCACATCTTTTAGAGATAGCTTTTAATACTTTTAAAGAAAAGACCATCTGCGAAGATGCCAAGTTTGAGATGATAATTCAGCCAATAATAGCAAGGTGTAAAGAGTGTGGTTATGAGAATGAATATCCAAAAAATCAGATTTTTTTTGAATGTAAAGAGTGCAATAGTGTTGAGCTAGATGTAATTGATGGAGAAGATATGCTTCTTATGAGTCTTGAGATGGAATAGTTTTTAACTAAATTTTATAAATATATATTTTTTTGCCCCATAACTACTGCTATAATATTACAAACATAAAAGGTTTGTAATGTTTAAGAAAATAATCAATCTGCTAAGAAAATTAAGAATATTAAGATTTGGTACTACAAAGTATGAGTTTAAAGATGGAAAAGTTCCAATCCAATCTTTGATGGATGATGTAAATGATCCTCAAAAAGATTTGATGTTTGATTTAGATAGGAAAAAAGATAATAAAAGTAAAAAAGAGAATTAAAAATGCTAAAAAGATTATTTATATTTTTTTTATTATTAATAGAGACTATTAGTGCATCGGCAATCTATTTTAATGATGCTTTAATATCAACAGCTTATGATTTTAAGGAGCAAAAAGCTATTAATGTTGTAGATAAGCTACCAAATAATATTAATGAAATATGGGCATCTACATGGATTAATAGTGCTTTAGATGATTCTAATATTACGATAAGTTGGTATTATATTGATAAAGATGGAGAGAAATCTATAATCTATCAAGAAGATTTAAAAGTTAGTGGAACAAAGCCTATAGTTTCATCTTTAGATTTAACAAAGGTTGAATATTTACCAATTACAAGCTATATAGTAGAGTTTAATCTTGATAATAGAGTAAAAAGAGTAGCAAAATTTAAAATTTATAAATCTTCTAAAAATAGCATAAATAATGCGTCTAATTACAATGAATTAGAGGGGTCTATAGAAGAAGATAGTAAGCTAATTAAAAATATCTCATCTCATTTTTTAACAATAAAACCATTTATAAAAGATTTAAGTTTATATAGAGTTATTAGTCAAGATAAAAAGGTAAGTATAATTTTGCCTACAGCTTGGGGATTTTATGCTGTAAAGTATCCAAATATATTTTATATTAAAAGTTCTGATGATTTTATAGATTTAAAAGTAAAAGTTTATAAAGAGAGTTTAAAAAGCAGTTTAAATATAAAAGAGGCTGTAAAAGATTATTTAGTCTCTTATTTAAAAAGTAGCGATAAAGTATTAAAAAAGCTTAAAATTACTAATTTAGCCAACTCTACAATAGCCTCTATTGCTATTAAAAGAGAAGGAGATTTAAAAAAAGATATTCATTTTTTTAGTTTAAAAGTAAAAAAGAATACTCTTGTAATGAGCGAAAGTATAGTTAATTTAAAAAATTATAAATTAGGTGAATTTATTAACACTTTAACATTGGCTTCTATTAAATTACTCCCTAATGATTAAGAAGTAATAAAATGTAAAACTTTTTAAAAGTATATTTTTTTGCAACAAAATTTAGTTACAATTTATTAAATAGAGTAAAGGAGTTAATTATGTGGAAAAAATTTTTGGGTGGATTTGTTCTATTTATTGTTCTACTTTTTATGCTTGTAATGTATGCGACATCTGGTATTACAGATACAGCAGATAAATTTTTTAGTGCAATTGGGATGAAAAACTATGATAGAGCTTATGCAATGCTCTCTGAAGATTTTAAGCAAAATGTATCTAAAGAGCAGTTTAAAGCATTTATGGAGAAGAATGGTTATACTCTTTACGATAGCTCAAATTGGGGTAATCGTTCAGTTGATGGAAATCATGGAGAGTTAGAAGGTAGTATTCAAACACTAAATGGCAGTGCAATTCCTGTAAAACTTAAACTTATTAAAGATGCAAATGGCAATTGGAAAATATATGCAATTAATAAGCCAAGTTCTGGAATAATAACTGAAAATAGTAACAAAAATAGTACCAATGAGAAATTAGATTATGAACAGATGGTAAAAGATACTATGCATACTTTTGCTCTATCGGTAAATGAAAAGAGTATGAGTAGAATCTATAAACAGATGTCAAATATCTTTAAAGAGCAAATTAGTTTAGAGAAGATGAATCAGCTCTTTAAAGATTTTATTGATAAAAATATCGATTTAACAAAAGTAGATAATCTTAAGCCTGTATTTGAGAAAAAGCCTTTTATAAACTCTGATGGTGTTTTGGTTTTACAAGGATATTATAATACAGAGCCAAAATTAAGATTTACTTTTAAATATTACAAAGAGAATAATCAATGGAAACCTTTAGGAATACGCATATATTTAAAAAATTAGGAGGATAAATAATGAAATATCTACTACTGTTAGTACTTAGCATAGCTTTTTATGCTAAAGGTGATGTTTGTGTTAAATATAGTTCAAATGATTTTTTTCTGAAAAAAACCATATATAAAAACGGTAAAGAGATTATTAAAAATAAAAAAGTTGATTATATAAAAATATACTTTTTTAAAAATAGAAGCACGGTAAAGCCAATTACATTAGAGTATAGCCTAAATTCTAAAAAAAGATATTATAGATATATTTTTTGTGGTAAAGAGGGCAATAAAGAGATATGTAGTATAGAGTGTGATGGCGGAGGATTTTATATAAATAAAAACTTCGATATTAATATATGGTATCCATTAAGAGTTTTCTCAAAAGAAGGAGCAATAAATTATGACTATGAGATTGTTCCAAAAAGAAGAGGTTATATTAAAGGTGTTAAATTTAAATGTCCAAAAGTTATGCCAAAAGCTAAAAATAAAGACAATAATATAAATATAGATGAAAGAAGTGGTAAATATGTTTGTTACCTATATAAGAGCGATTCTAAATATTATGGCTGTTTTAGAAGTATTAAAAGCTGTAAGAGTTTGCATAGACAATATTTTGGTAAGTATGCTACAACAAAAGATAGTAAGTTGGCTTTAGATAGATGTAAAAGCTCTACTCCTAATAAAGATTTTGTAGATAATCCAAAAGGTAGATATGTATGTTATGAGTATAAAGATAAATATGGAGAGTATAATGGATGTTTTAGGTCGATAAAATCATGTAAAAGTCTGCATAAAAAGCATTTTGGACACTATCTAAATAGAGCAGAGACAAAAAGTGCTTTAAATAGATGTATAGACTCAATGCCAAGAAGATAAATTAAAAAAAATTGAGCTAACTTGTTGCAAATTGTTAAAAAAGTAGTATAATTTAAAAAAAGTAAGGATTAATAATGCACTATAAAACATTTGCAGATGAGTGTTTAGAATATCATAAAGCTCAAAGTGAATTTGATACAAATGGCAAAATAGGAACAAAAGTTACAAAAAGCTGTTCTACTCAAGATGAGCTCTCTATGGCTTACTCTCCGGGGGTTGCATACCCTTGTTTAGAGATTCAAAAAGATTCAAATTGTGCATATGAATATACAAATAAAGGAAATTTAGTAGCAGTTATTAGCAATGGAACAGCTGTTTTGGGTTTAGGCGATATAGGTGCACTTGCAAGCAAGCCTGTAATGGAAGGAAAAGCTGTACTTTTTAAAAAGTTTGCAAATATTGATGCTGTAGATATAGAAATAGATTCAAAAGACCCTAAAGAGATTATAAATATAGTTTCAAAAATTGCAGAGAGCTTTGGAGGTGTTAATTTAGAAGATATAAAAGCTCCAGAGTGTTTTGAGATAGAAGAGACTCTAAAAAATAGCTGTTGTAGTGTTCCAATTTTTCATGATGACCAGCATGGAACAGCTGTTATTACAACAGCAGGTCTTATAAATGTGCTTAAAATGACTGGAAAAGAGGCACAAGATTTAAAAGTTGTAATTATTGGTGCAGGTGCGGCGGCTATTGCTAGCGGTAATATGTATAGAAATTTGGGAATAAAAAATATTATTATGTTTGATTCAAAAGGAGTTCTTCATAATAATAGAGGTGATTTAAATAGGTATAAAGCAAGCTTTGCAATAGATAAAGATATAACTTTAGAAGAGGCAATAGATGGCGCTGATATGGTTTTGGGTTTAAGTAAAGGAGATATAATAACAAAAAAAATGGTAGATTCAATGGCTGATAGTCCAATAATCTTTGCTTGCGCAAATCCAACTCCAGAGATTATGCCAGAGGATGCTTTAGAAGTTAGAAGCGATATAATTATAGGAACAGGTAGAAGCGATTATCCAAATCAGGTTAATAATGTTTTAGGTTTTCCACATATTTTTAGAGGCGCTTTAGATGTAAAAGCAACACAAATTACAGAAAATATGAAACTAGCCGCCGCAAATGCTTTAGCCGAGCTTGCTAGAAAAGAGGTTCCAAACGAAATAAGATCTATACATAGAAGAGATGATATGGAGTTTGGTAGAAAATATATTATCCCTTCGCCTTTTGATAGAAGAGTTTTAGTTTATGTTGCCTCAGCTGTTGCTCAAGCGGCTGTTGATGATGGTGTTGCTAGAGTTAGAAGCTTTTTTAAAGATAGATATATAGAACACTTAGATAGATTATCTAAAGAGCTTTAGATTTTTTAAAAAAGAGCTTTAGAGCTCTTTCCTCTTTATATTTTATAAAATAATCTATACTATTTAGATACCATTTAAGCTCATTAACACTTAAACCTTTTTGAGTTGCCGCTTTTTTAAGATAATATTGTGGAATTTTCTCTCTTTTACCTTTAAAATTTTTAGCAATTTTTTTAATAAGTTTGCTTCTTTTGTTATAACATAATCTAGCAAAAACAAAAGGAAGATTGGTTTTTATTTTCCACTCTAAAGAGAGGTCTATAAAATTGCTATTTTTATTTTTTAGATAATACTTTAAAGCTTTATCGCCAATAATTACTTTTCCTTTAATATTTAATACTTTTGATAAAACATTAGAGGTATCTGATTCAATATCGAACATCTGTTCACTTGGTAGTACCAAAACACTATATACAGCACCATTAGCTATAATTCCTAAATTTGTGCATCTGCATCCTCTGCTTTTTATACTTGAAATAAAGGCCGCATCTATCTTTTTTTTTCTAAACTCTCTATTTATATTGCTAGGAGTTGTCTTTTTGTAATTAATTATCTGTTTAATTTGCGTATTGTTAATTTTTCTTTTTATATAAATTTGAAATGGGAGTAAATTTAAATATGAAATAGAACCAAAAATCAATATTTTGCCTTTTTGCATAATTTTAACATTTTAACTATCCAATAGCGCTTAATAAAAGATATAATGTGTATTTAAGTAATATTAATATTAATTAATTTAAAGAACATAATTTACTATAAAAATCTACCAAAATCGAGTATTATATTTTCTAAAATATAACAATTTGTTAAATAAATAATAAAAGAGTTAAAAAATTAATAAAAAATATTATTTGATTTTACCAATTTAAATAGAAAAAAGAGAGAAAAAGTTACACATTTTATGACAAATTGACATATTTTTTGTTTATATTAAAAAATAGCAAGCAAAGTTTAAGAATTGACAAAGATTTTACTAATATAATTAACTTGAAATAAAAAATGTTTTATTTAAAAAGTGGGTAAATTATGATAAAAGTGGAATTTTTAGGCCCTATTGGAGTTGATAGTATAGAGCTAGATATAAAAAGTTTAAAAGAGCTAGCTAGCTATATGCAAAAAGATGAAAAACTCAAAGAGTGGGTTGATATATCTGCGGTTGCAGTAAATGATGTTGTTATTAACTCTTTAGATTACAAATTAAAAGATGGCGATAGAGTCTCTATTTTACCGCCTGTATGCGGAGGTTAAGATGGAGCTATATAATGGACCTTTAAATGTAGAAGAGATTACTAATAGATGGTATAAAGAAGTCTCTAAATTAAATTATGGCGCATTTATTACATTTATTGGTATTATTAGAGAAGAAAATAAAATAGAAGCTTTAAGCTTTGATATATATGAGCCAATATTAAAAAGCTGGTTTGACTCTTGGCAAAAAAAAGCTAAAGCTAAAGGAGCAGTTGTTTTAATGGCTCATGCTATTGGAGATGTAAAGATATCTCAAAGCTCTTATATATCAGCTGTTGCTTCTCCTAAAAGAAGAGTAGCACTTGAGCTTATTGATGAGTTTGTAGAAGATTTTAAAGCAAATGCACCTATTTGGAAGTATGATGTAATTAACGGCAAAAGAGTTTATGCAAAAGATAGAAGCACTCCTATGAGTGAGGCAGGAATTTTAAAAGAGGCAAAAAATGATTAGTTATAATGAATCTTTAGAGATTTTAAACAGTATTAATGTAGAGCCGACAAAAGTAGTAGAAGTGCCTTTAATGGATGCTCAAGATATGTTTTTAGCAGAAGATATTATTGCATCTTGTAATATGCCGCAATTTCCAACAGCTGGAATGGATGGATATGCTATAAAATATGAAGATCAAGCTTTAGGTGAGCTAAAGGTTGTAGCTATTAACCCAGCTGGAGCAGATGAGATAGCTGAGCTTATTGGAGGTAAAGCTATTAAGACCTTTACAGGCTCTTTAATGCCAAAAGGGAGTGATACATTAATTCCTATAGAAAATGTTGAGTTTATTGATGAGAAAATAGTCATTAAAGAGGAAGTACCTTTTGGTTTTAGTGTTAGAGAGGTTGGAGAAAACTTTAAAAAGGGTGAAGTTTTAATAAAAAAAGGTACAAAAATAGATTTTCCTCAAATTGCAGTTTTGGCATCTTTAAATTATGTAACTGTTAAAGTTTACTCAAAAGTAAAAGTTGCTGTAATTGCAACAGGAAGCGAGCTTTTAGAGCTTGGAGAAGAGCAGACAAAAGCTAGCCAAATTAGAAGTTCAAACAACTATACAATAGAAGCAATTGCAAAAAAATATGGTGCAGATGCAATTAACTTAGGTTGTGTTGGTGATAATATAGAAACTATTAAAGATAGATTTAAATATGCTCTAAAGAGTGCTGATATTGTAGTAAGTACAGGAGGTGTAAGTGTTGGAGATTTTGATTTTGTAAAAGATGTAGTAAAAAAAGAGCTTGGTGCTCAAGTTCTATTTAAAGGTGTTGTTATTAAACCAGGACAACATATTATGGTTGCTAAAGTCGATAATAAAGTAATTATAGCGCTTCCAGGTTTTGCATACTCTTCTACTGTTACTGCACTTGTATATCTTTTGCCTATAATATATAAGTATTATAATAGTAGCTATGAGATGCCAATTGTTAGTGCTAAATTGATGAGTAAATATAGAAAAAAGAGCAAAAAAACAGAGTTTAGTGCCGCAAATTTATCTATTAAAGAAGGGGAAATATGTGTTGATTTTATTGGGAAAAAGGATGGTACTAGTGCCATTATGACAAATATGTTAGGCAGATGTGCTCTAACTATTACTACTCCTAAGAGTGGTGATAAAGAGAGTGGTGAAAAGATTGATACATTTATTTACAACTTTAATTTATAACAGGGAGGGAAGTTTATGAATGGATTTAACGAAATTATAGAAAAGATTAAAGATGTTATCTCAAATGAGACTGATTCTGGTAAGGTGTTTGATAAAGATGTAGCCGCAGAGCTTGGAATCTCTCAAGCTACATTTGCTACTATGAAAAAAAGAGGTGCTATTCCTTACAAAGAGTTAATGGAATTTTGTGCAAGGAGAAAGTTAAGTATAAATTGGCTCTTTTTTGATCAATCAGCAGGAATGTTAGTAGAAGAGACAGAAAAATTCTTTAGAGTAAAATATTATAGTAGTGTTAGAGCAAGTGCCGGTGGTGGTGCTGAAGGGTTTGGTGAAGAGTTTGATGTAATAACAGTAGATAAAAAGTTAATACAAAGCTTTTTCCCAGATTTAAGCGAAGATGAGTTAAGTTCAAAAGAGATTGATGCAATTCATGTTGATGGTGAATCGATGGAACCAACAATAAAAAATGGTTCAATTATATTTGTAGATAAGACAAAAAGAGATATTAGAAGAGATGGAATTTTTATTGTTTCAACTCCTGGTGGTCTATTTATTAAAAGATTAAATCGTAAAGTTGATGGTTCAATTGAGTTAATTTCTGATAATGAGCTTTACTCTCCAGAGATTTTAGCTCCTGATGAGGTTAGAGTAGTAGGTAAAGTTATTGGTGGTGTAGAGAAGTTATAATACTTCTTTACATTTGCTAATAGATAGCTTCTTAATTTTTTATTTTAAATAACTGCCTTTTAAATCTATTTTGATTTAACTTTATCTAAATATTTTTTAAAAATTTTATTTAATTTAATAAAAGTTTAAGTTTAAGAGTATATAATTGCACTCACATTTTAAATGTGATTAAAGGTGCTGGTGTAGCTCAGCTGGCTAGAGCAGCTGATTTGTAATCAGCAGGTCGGGGGTTCAAGTCCCTTCACCAGCTCCATTTTATTATCAGTGTTTGACCAGTAAAAGAGGGTGAGATACTCAAGTGGCCAACGAGGGCAGACTGTAAATCTGCTGGCTTTCGCCTTCGGAGGTTCGAATCCTCCTCTCACCACCATCTCTTATTTGCGGGTGTAGCTCAGTTGGCTAGAGCTCCTGCCTTCCAAGCAGGTTGTCGCCGGTTCGAGTCCGGTCACCCGCTCCAAACTGGGAGCTGAGTTTTTCTTACTATACTTAATTTGTTTAGTATAGCACTACTCAACCCTAAAATCAGTCAAATCACTGTTAATTTTTTTGTACTATGTTATTTAACAAGTATAAAAATATTAATATTTAGTTGCCCAGATAGCTCAGGGGCAGAGCACTTCCTTGGTAAGGAAGAGGTCGGCGGTTCAAATCCGCTTCTGGGCTCCATGAGTTATCTTGCGTGATGGACAGGAGTTTAACTAAAAATAGAGTTAAAGTCTTGTCCATCTGCTTTGTGGGCTTAGGCTTTTAAGTAAAAAAAGGTATAATACCACGCGTAATTTAAAACAAGCTAGGAGAAAAATATGGCTAAAGAAAAATTTGAGCGTACCAAACCACATGTTAATATCGGTACAATCGGTCACGTTGACCATGGTAAAACAACTTTAACTGCGGCAATTACAGCTGTACTTGCTACAAAAAATGAATCTCAATTTATGGATTATGATCAAATCGATAATGCTCCAGAAGAGAGAGAAAGAGGTATTACAATTGCTACTTCTCATGTTGAGTATGAGACAGATAAAAGACACTATGCGCATGTTGATTGTCCAGGACACGCAGACTATGTTAAAAATATGATTACTGGTGCAGCACAAATGGATGGTGCTATCTTAGTTATTGCAGCAACTGATGGTCCTATGGCACAAACTAGAGAGCACATTCTACTATCTCGCCAAGTTGGTGTACCTTACATTGTAGTATTCTTAAATAAAGAAGACCAACTAGATGAAGAAGATAAAGAAGAGATGTTAGAATTAGTTGAAATGGAAGTTAGAGAGCTTCTAAATGAGTATGAATTCCCAGGTGATGATACTCCAATTATTGCTGGTTCTGCATTCCAAGCTTTAGAAGAAGCTAAAAAAGGCCAAATTAGACCATGGAGTGAAAAAATCTTAGCTCTTATGGATGCAGTTGATGAGTATATTCCAACTCCTGAAAGAGATACTGATAAAGATTTCTTAATGCCAATTGAAGATATCTTCTCTATTCAAGGTAGAGGTACAGTTGTTACTGGTAAAATTGAAAGAGGTAAAATCTGCGTTGGTGAAGAGGTAGAGATTGTTGGTATTAAAGATACTCAAAAAACTACTGTTACTGGTGTAGAGATGTTTAGAAAAGAGATGGATTGTGGTGAAGCTGGTGATAACGCTGGTGTTCTTCTAAGAGGTACAGCTAAAGAGGCAGTACAAAGAGGTATGGTTCTTTGTAAGCCAGGTTCAATTACTCCTCATACTAAATTTGAAGCAGAAGTTTATGTATTAACAAAAGAGGAAGGTGGAAGACACACTCCATTCTTTAATAACTATAGACCACAATTCTATGTAAGAACAACTGATGTTACTGGTTCTGTAACTCTACCAGAAGGTACAGAGATGGTAATGCCTGGAGATAATGTAAAAATTAATGTTGAATTAATTGCACCAATCGCTCTTGAAGAGGGAACAAGATTTGCTATCCGTGAAGGTGGTAGAACTGTAGGTGCTGGTGTTGTTACAAACATCATTGAATAATTAAAGCAGCGTTAGCTGCTTAATATATTGGAGATAAGATGAGAGAGACTATCCATCTAGGTTGTGAAGAGTGTAGTAGAAGAAACTACCACACAACTAAGAATAAAAGAAATACAACTGAAAAACTTGCACTTAAAAAGTATTGCAAGTGGTGTAAAAAACACACAACACATAAAGAGATGAAGCTTTAAGCTCTTCTCTTTATAAATTAAAGGCCAATAGCTCAGTTGGTAGAGCACTGGTCTCCAAAACCAGGTGTCGGGGGTTCGAGTCCCTCTTGGCCTGCCATAAAAGGTAATAATGATGAGCAAAGTTATAAATTTTATAAAAAGTTCAAGAGTAGAGTTAGATAAAGTTATTTTTCCAACTAAAGTTCAGGTTAAACAAGCTTTTATTGCTGTTATAATTGTTGTGGCTGTTATTGCTGCATATTTAGCGCTTGTTGATCTATTGATGTCTGCAATTGTTAGTAGCTCATTAAAGGGTTAATTTATGGCACATCAGTGGTATGCAATACAAACTTATGCAGGAAGCGAAAGAGCAGTTAAAAGAGCAATCGAACAGATGGCTATTGACTATGGATTACAAGATAAGATAGATCAAGTTGTAGTTCCAACTGAAGAGGTTATTGAGGTAAAAAATGGTCAAAAAAAGATAACTGAACGCTCTTTATACTCTGGTTATGTTTTTGCCCATATAGATTTAGATACTGCACTTTGGCATAAGATTCAATCTCTGCCTAAAGTATCTAGATTTATAGGGGAACAAAAAACACCTACTCCTTTAACACAATCAGATATTGAAGTAATTTTAGAGAAGTTGGAGCAAAAGTTGCCTCCTCGTCCTAAAATTGACTTTAAAAAAGGTGAAATGGTTCGAATTATTGAAGGACCTTTTGCAAACTTTACAGGAATGGTTGAAGAGTACGATTTAGACCATGGTAAATTAAAACTAAATGTATCTATTTTTGGTAGAAATACACCAGTTGAAATTCTTTACTCACAAGTAGAGAAGATTATTTAAATTTAATAAAAGGAAGTAAAATGGCTAAAAAAGTAGCTGAAAAGTTTAAGCTAATGATCCCAGCTGGTCAAGCTAATCCATCACCGCCAGTAGGTCCTGCACTTGGACAGCGTGGTGTTAATATTATGGAGTTTTGTAAAGCTTTTAATGAAAAAACAAAAGATAAAATGGGCTTTAAAATTCCAGTTGAGATTACAGTTTATAGTGATAGAAGTTTTACATTTGAGACTAAACAACCACCTGCTACAGATTTAATTATGAAAGAAGCAGGTATTAAAAAGGGAAGTGATAACCCACTACTAAATAAAGTTGCAAAAATAACAAAAGAGCAACTTTTAAAAATTGTTGAGCTTAAAATTGAAGATTTAAACACCAACGATAAAGAGCAAGCGGCAAAAATTATTGCAGGTTCTTGTAGAAGTATGGGTGTTGAGATTGTAGATTAAAATCTGGAACCACACAGATTTAAATAAAAGTGGGAGCAAATTAAGCGGAGATAAGAATGGCAAAAAAGATTAGTAAAAGAAAACAAGCACTATTAGAAAAGATAGATAAAAATAAAAAATATTCAGTTCAAGAGGCTGTAAAGACTATTAAAGAGTTAAAATCAGCTAATTTTGATGAGACAGTGGAGTTGGCTCTTAATTTAAATGTAGATCCAAGACATGCTGATCAGATGATTAGATCATCAGTTGTACTTCCTCATGGTACTGGTAAAAAAGTAACTGTTGCAGTTTTTGCAAAAGGTGATAAAATAGATGAAGCAAAAGAGGCTGGAGCTGATATTATTGGAGACGATGAGCTTTTAAAGCAGATTCAAGAAGGAAATATTAACTTTGATGTAGTAATAGCTACTCCAGATATGATGGGTGTTTTAGGTAGAGTTGCTAGAGTTTTAGGGCCAAAAGGTCTTATGCCAAACCCAAAAGTAGGAACAGTAACTCCAAATGTTGCTGAGGCAGTTAAAAATGCAAAAGGTGGGCAAGTAAACTTTAGAACTGATAAAAAAGGTAATATTCATGCTGGTATTGGTAAAGTTAGCTTTGATGAAAAACAAATCGAAGAGAACTTAAGAGCATTTGTTGAAAAAATTAACAAACTTAAGCCAGCTAGTGCTAAAGGTAGATACATTACAAATGGTGCTCTATCTTTAACAATGAGTCCATCTATTACTCTTGATACTCAAGAGTTAATGGAAATTAAATAATTTAATTAATCTTAGGCTGAAGATAAAAGGGGCTAAAAAGCTTAAATTGGCATTTGCCCTCTTAAGAGTTTCTTAAGAGCCCTTTTTGAGAGGTCTGAAAGGAGAAAAGATGACAAGAGCAGAGAAAGAGCAGTTAGTTGCTGAACTTAGTACTGCTTTTTCAGAGTCAAATGCTGTTGTGGTTTGTGACTACAAAGGTATGACTTGTCATGAGCTTGAAGAAGTGCGTCATATGGCGGCTGAAAACGATGCTCATGTAAGAGTAGTTAAAAACAAACTTGCAATGTTGGCTTTGAAAAATGCTGGTATCGAAGGTTTAGAGCTTAAAGATACTAACCTTGTTGTATGGGGCGAAGATCAAATCTCTACTTGTAAAACTGCTGATAAAGCAGCTACCAAGTTTAAGAGTTTTGAGATGAAGTCTGGTGCACTTGAAGGCAAAGCAGTTGATTTAGCAACTATTGCGGCTATGGCTAAGTTACCAAGTCGTGATGAGCTTATTGGTATGCTTCTTAATGTTTGGCAAGCACCAATTAGAAACTTTACAATTGGGCTTGATGCATTAAGAAAGAAAAAAGAAGAAGAAGCGTAGGTTGTTAGTTTGGCATATTTATGCCTAAATTAATAAAAATATTATAAGATAAGGATTGAAAATGGCTATTACTAAAGAAGATGTATTAGAGTATATTTCTAATTTAAGTGTTTTAGAGCTTTCTGAGCTTGTAAAAGAGTTTGAAGAGAAGTTTGGTGTATCTGCGCAAGCTACTGTAGTTGCGGCGGCTGGTACTGCAGATGCTGGAGCGGCGGCTGAAGAGCAAACAGAGTTTAATGTTGTACTTACAGCGGCTGGTGCTAAGAAAATTAATGTTATTAAAGCAGTTCGTGCAATTACTGGTCTTGGTCTTAAAGAGGCTAAAGCGGCTGTTGAAGAGACTCCAACAGTTATTAAAGAGGGTGTTTCTAAAGAAGAGGCTGAAGAGCTTAAAAAACAACTTGAAGAAGCTGGTGCATCTGTTGAGCTTAAATAAGCTCAACCACCAACTTAAGGTATATAAATAAGCTATTAACTATAATAGTTTATTTGTGTATCACTAGCAATAAAGCTTTTTACTGGGGAGTATAGCTTTTAGACTATTAATTATTAAATAATAGAAGGCTAAAAATAGCCAATTATTTTATTTCTATTTTTAAATTGACTATTTTTAGCCTTCTAATGGCTACTATACTCCCAAAAATGAGCACAAACACTTTATTAAGGTTGAAAAATGCTAAACTCCCTACATTCTGGAAACAGACTTAGAATTGATTATTCAAAAACACCAAGAGAGATTGAGATTCCAAATCTTTTACAGCTTCAACAAAGCAGTTGTGATAACTTTTTAATGGCAAATGCGAAAGATAGGTCTGCAAGTATTATTGAAAAGACTTTTAGATCTGCTTTTCCTATACATGACCAGCAAAATCGTATTACACTTGAGTATAGAGGCAGTGAGGTAATTTTACCTAAATATACTGTTAGAGAGTGTATGGATAGAGGTATTACATACTCTGTTTCGCTAAAATTAAAAATTAGTCTTATTATATGGAATAGAGATGAAAAGACAGGAGAGAAGCTAGATATAAAAGAAGAAAAGACACAATATAGTTATGTTAGAGATATTCCTTTAATGACTGATAGAACATCATTTGTAGTAAATGGTGTTGAGAGAGTTATTGTTAATCAGCTTCATAGAAGTCCTGGAGTAATCTTTAAAGTAGATGAGAGCAATACAACAGCAAATAAGCTAATCTATTCAGCTCAAATTATCCCAAATAGAGGTAGTTGGCTATATTTTGAGTATGATGCTAAAGATATTCTTTTTGTAAGAATTAATAAAAGAAGAAAGATTCCAGTTACAATATTTTTAAGAGCAATTGGTTATACCAAAGAGGATATCGTTAAATTATTTTATCCTACACAAGAGATTTTTGTAAAAGATAATCGCTTTTTAGTAAAATTTGACCCTGCAAGATTAAAAGGAAGGGTTGAAAGTGATATTAAAGATGCTGATGGAAATGTTATAGTATCAGCTGGCAAGAGATTAACTAAGAAAAAGTTAGAGCAACTTCAAGAGCAGGGCTTAGAGTATTTAGAGTATCCATTAGAGGTGCTAATGGAGAGATATCTTGCTAAGCCAATTTATGATACAGAGACTGGAGAAGTACTTTTTGATGCTGTAACCCAGCTTGATGAAAATAGATTAAAAAGAGTTTTAGAGCTTGGTATTGATAAGTTTGAAATAGCTGATGATTTAGCTCCACAAAGTGACTCTTCAATTATTAAAGCTTTTGCCGCTGAGCAAGAGAGCTTAAGACTTCTTCGCCAAAGTGAAGGAATTGATGATGAGAACACTTTAGCAGTAATTAGAGTGCATAAAGTTATGAGACCAGGTGAACCAGTAACACCAGAGGCGGCTCAAGAGTTTTTAAGACAGCTATTTTTTGACCCTGAAAGATATGACTTAACAGAAGTTGGTCGTATGAAAATGAACCATAAACTTGATTTAAATATACCTGAATATGTAACAGTATTAACAAATCAAGATGTAATTAGTACACTAAAGTATCTAATAAAAGTTAAAAAAGGTATTGGGCATATTGATGATAGAGACCATTTAGGAAATAGAAGAATTAGAGCTATTGGAGAGCTTCTTGGAAATGAGCTTCATAATGGTCTAATTAAGATGCAAAAAGCTATAAAAGATAAGATGACAACTCTTAGTGGTTCAATTGATGAGTTAATGCCACATGACTTAATTAACTCTAAAATGATTACAAATACAGTTTTAGAGTTCTTTTCATCTGGTCAGCTATCACAATTTATGGACCAGACTAACCCACTATCTGAAATTACACATAAAAGAAGACTCTCAGCCTTAGGAGAAGGTGGTTTAGTTAAGGAGAGAGCTGGATTTGAAGTGCGTGATGTTCACCCAACTCACTATGGAAGAATTTGTCCGATAGAAACGCCTGAAGGGCAAAATATTGGATTAATTAACACAATGGCAAGTTATGCAAAAGTAAATGAGCATGGCTTTATAGAAGCACCATATAAGGTAGTTAAAGATAGACAAGTAACTGATGAGATAGTATATATTACAGCAACTCAAGAAGAGGATAAAGTAATAGCTCCAGCTTCTACAAAAGTTGATGAGAATGGATATATTGTAGATGATTTGATAGAGGCTAGATTAAATGGAAATATTGGTTTGCAAGATGCTAATAAAGTTGATTTAATAGATTTAGCTCCTACTATGGTTAGTGGTGCGGCAGCATCGTTAATTCCATTCTTAGAGCATGATGATGCAAACCGTGCTTTGATGGGCTCAAACATGCAACGCCAAGCAGTTCCATTAATTTGGACAGAAGCTCCAATAGTAGGTACAGGAATGGAGTCTGTTGTAGGACGCGATGCTTGGGAAGCTGTTAAAGCAAAAAGAGGCGGTAAAGTAGAGAAGGTTGATTCTCAAAATATCTATATTATTGGTGAAGATGAAGATGGCGTATTTATTGACCACTATAGATTAGAAAAAAATATTAGAACAAACCAAAATACAGCATTCCATCAAGTTCCAATAGTAAATGAAGGAGATATTGTTAAAAAGGGTCAAGTAATTGCAGATGGACCTAGTTTAGATAAAGGTGAATTATCTCTTGGTAAAAATATTTTGGTAGCATTTATGCCTTGGAATGGATATAACTTTGAGGATGCTATTATTATTTCTCAAAAACTTATTAGAGAAGATACATTTACCTCTTTGCATATATATGAAAAAGAGATTGAAGCAAGAGAGATTAAGCACGGAACAGAAGAGATTACAAGAGCAATTCCAAATGTTAGAGAAAATGAACTAACTCACTTAGATGAGAGTGGAATTGTTAAGATTGGAACATATGTAAAACCTGGAATGATTTTAGTTGGTAAAGTTAGCCCAAAAGGTGAAATTAAACCAACTCCAGAAGAGAGACTTTTAAGAGCTATTTTTGGAGATAAAGCAGGGCATGTTGTAAATAAATCTCTATATTGCCCAGCATCTATGGAAGGGGTTGTAGTAGATGTTAAGATATTTACTAAAAAAGGATACGCTAGAGATGCAAGAGCTCAAAGAGCTTATGAAGAGGAGAAAGCTAGAGTTGAAAAAGCTCACTACGATAGCTTATTAATGATTGACCAAGAAGAGGTTTTACAAATTGTAAACTTCTTATCTAAACAAGAGCTAATAGAAGATACAACTGTTGAAGGCGAAGAGTTTAAAGCAGGCGAAAAAGTACCAAAAGATATAATTGAAAAAGTAAACAGATTTGCATTAAGAAGCTTAGTTAAATCTTACTCTAAAGAGGTTCAAAAAGAGTACGATAGATTAAAAAATAGCTTCTTAAATCAAAAGAAAAAACTAAAAGAAGAGCACGAAGAGAAGCTTGCTATTTTAGATAAAGATGATATATTGCCAAATGGCGTTACAAAAGTTGTAAAAGTTTATATTGCAACTAAGCGTAAAATTAAAGTTGGTGATAAAATGGCAGGACGTCATGGAAATAAAGGTATTGTATCAAATATTGTTCCAGAGATTGATATGCCATATATGGAAGATGGAACACCAGTAGATATTATTCTAAATCCACTTGGGGTTCCTTCTCGTATGAATATTGGTCAGATTTTAGAGGTGCATTTAGGATTAATTGGTAAAAAACTTGGTGCACAAATTGAAGATATTTTAAAATCTAAGCAAAAAGATTTTATAAAAGAGCTTAGAGAAAAGATGAAAGAGATTGCATATAGTGCAAAACTTATGAAAACTCAAGCAGAGCTTGATAATATGAGTGATGAAGAGTTACTAGATTATGCAAGAGATTGGAGCAAAGGTGTTAAATTTGCAGTTACTCCATTTGAATCTGTTAATAAAGAGGAGTTTGCTAAACTATTTGAGTTAGCTAAAATGGATAGCGATGGTAAAACAACTCTTTATGATGGAAAAACAGGTGAAAAGATTAAAGAGAGAGTTAATGTAGGTTATATGTATATGCTTAAACTTCACCACCTTGTAGATGAAAAAGTTCATGCAAGAAGTACAGGACCATACTCTTTAGTAACTCAACAGCCAGTTGGCGGTAAGGCACTATTTGGAGGGCAGAGATTTGGTGAGATGGAAGTTTGGGCACTTGAAGCTTATGGAGCGGCGCATGTACTTAAAGAGATGCTAACAATTAAGTCTGATGATGTAGATGGAAGAGCAAGAGCTTATAGAGCAATTACTAGAGGTGAGCCAGTTCCTGCCTCTGGAATACCAGAGACAATGTTTGTTTTAACAAAAGAGTTGCAAGCATTAGGGCTTGATGTAGAGCTTTATACAAAGAAAGAAGAGGGTGAAGATGAGTAATAGTTATTTAGAGAATTTAGTACCAATTGATTCAAACAGTCAAGAGCGCCCAAAAGATATTGAGGCATTACAACTTCGTGTTGCATCTCCTGAAAGAATACTTTCATGGAGTTATGGAGAGGTTAAAAAGCCTGAAACTATAAATTATAGAACTCTAAAACCAGAAAGAGATGGTCTATTTTGTGCAAAGATTTTTGGACCAATTAGAGATTATGAGTGTATTTGTGGTAAGTATAAAAAAATGCGTTATAAAGGCGTAGTTTGTGAAAAATGTGGAGTAGAGGTTACATCTTCAAAAGTTAGAAGAAGTAGAATGGGGCATATTGAGCTAGTAGCTCCTGTTGCTCATATTTGGTATGTAAGTTCACTTCCAAGCCGTATAGGGACTCTTTTAAATGTTAAAATGAAAGATTTAGAGAGAGTTTTATACTATGAGGCTTATATTGTAAAAAATCCTGGTGATGCAAGTTATGATAGTAATGGTGAAAATCCTGTACAAAAATATGATGTACTAAATGAAGAGCAATATCAGCACTTAAATACATATTTTGCTCATACGGGCTTTGATGCTAGAATGGGTGGAGAGGTTATTAAAGAGCTTTTAGCTGAGCTTGACTTAGTTGATATTATGATGCAACTTAAAGAGGAGATTAAAAATACTAGAGCAGTAGCAAAGAAAAAGACTATTATTAAAAGATTAAAAGTAATTGAAGCTTTCTTAGACTCTGGTAATAGACCTGAATGGATGATGCTAACATACTTACCTGTACTTCCTCCAGATCTTAGACCGCTTGTTAGTTTAGATGGTGGCAAGTTTGCTGTAAGTGATGTAAACGATTTATATAGAAGAGTAATTAATAGAAATCAAAGATTAAAAAGATTAGTTGAGCTTAGTGCACCAGAGATTATTGTTAGAAATGAAAAAAGAATGCTTCAAGAGGCTGTTGATGCTCTATTTGATAATGGCAGAAGAGGAAATTCAGTAAAGGGTGCAAATAAGAGACCTCTTAAATCATTATCAGAAATTATTAAAGGAAAACAGGGTCGTTTCCGCCAAAACTTACTTGGTAAAAGGGTAGATTTTAGTGGTAGGAGTGTAATTGTTGTTGGTCCAGATTTAAGAATGGATCAGTGTGGATTACCTAAAAAGATGGCATTAGAACTATTTAAACCACACTTAATGGCAAAATTAGAAAATAAAGGTTATGCTTCTACTCTAAAAGCGGCAAAAAAGCTAATTGAACAACAAACCAATGAGGTTTGGGAATGTTTAGAAGAGGTTGTTGAGAGCTATCCTGTACTTCTTAACCGTGCTCCAACACTTCATAAACTCTCAATTCAGGCATTTCACCCAAAACTAATAGATGGTAAAGCAATTCAGTTACATCCATTAGTTTGTGCGGCATTTAATGCAGACTTTGACGGAGACCAGATGGCTGTGCATGTACCGCTATCTGATGAAGCAATTGCAGAAGCAAAAGTATTGATGCTAAGTTCTATGAATATTTTGCTTCCAGCATCTGGTAAGGCAATTGCTGTACCATCTCAAGATATGATTTTAGGGCTTTATTATCTATCTTTAGAAAAAACTGATGTTAAAGGTGAGCATAAGCTATTTAGTAATGTAGATGAGCTATTTATTGCAATAGAGCAACAAACATTAGATATTAATGCCAGAGTAAGAACTCTTATAGATGGACAAATCATAACTACAACAGCAGGTAGAATGATTTTAAAATCTATTATTCCAGACTTTGTTCCAGAGAGTTATTGGAATAAAGTTATGAAGAAAAAAGAGATAGCAAATTTGGTCGATTATGTATATAAAATAGCAGGTGTTAGCCAAACAGCAGAATTTTTAGATAAATTAAAAAATCTAGGATTTGAATATGCTACAAAAACAGGAGTTTCAATATCTATTGACGATATTAAAGTTCCTGATGAGAAAGAAAAAATTATTAAAGATGCTAAAGAGAAAGTAATTGAGGTTCAAAAACAGTTTAGTGCAGGACTTTTAACTGACCAAGAGAGATATAATAAAATTGTAGATATCTGGACAGATGCTAATAATAAGATTGCTGAAGCTCTAATGAAGCTAATTAAAGCTGATAAGAATGGATTTAACTCAATTTATATGATGGCAGATTCAGGCGCAAGAGGTTCTGCGACACAGATTAGACAGCTCTCAGGTATGAGGGGTCTTATGGCAAAATCTAGTGGTGAGATTATTGAGACACCAATTATCTCTAGTTTCCGCGATGGTCTAAATGTATTGGAGTTTTTCATTTCAACTCACGGTGCTAGAAAAGGTCTTGCAGATACCGCACTAAAAACAGCAAACGCAGGTTATTTAACTAGAAAATTAATTGATGTTGCACAAAATATTAAAGTTGTTATGGAAGATTGTGGAACTCATGAAGGTATTGAAGTTAGTGATATCTTAGTTGGTAATGAGCTTATTGAATCAATTGCCGATAGAGCATATGGTAGAGTATTAATTAAAGATGTAATTGATCCAATTAATAATGAGATACTTCTTCCAAGCGGTACTTTAATTGGAGAAGAAGAGGCAAAAATTATTAAAGAGGCTATGATTCAGTCTGTTACAATTAGAAGTGCGGCTACTTGTAAGGTTAAAAAAGGAATTTGTGCTAAATGTTATGGATTAAATATGGCTGAGAACCGTTTAGTTAAGCCAGGTGAAGCTGTAGGAGTAATTGCGGCTCAATCTATTGGAGAGCCTGGAACTCAGCTAACACTTAGAACATTCCATACAGGTGGTGCGGCAACTGCTGGTAAAGAAGAGAGCCAAATTATTGCATCTAAAGAAGGATTTATAAGATATTATAATTTAAAAACTTATAAGAGAAAAGATGGAACATTAATCGTTGCAAACAGAAGAAATGCTGGTGTATTATTGGTTGAGCCAAAAATTAAAGCTCTATTTGATGGAACACTTAGTATTAAAAATACTCATGACGAGGTAATTTTAACCCTAAAAGGTAAAGAGGGTGAGAAGGAGTATAAATTAAGAAAATCTGATGTTTCAAAAGAGATGGAGCTTGCAGGGGTTTCTGGTAATATTGAAGGTAAGCTGTTTATCTCTAAAAAAGATGGGCAAAAACTTAAAAAAGATGACTCTATTGCAGATGTAATTAAAGAGATTTGGTCAATTCCTCTTCATATTCCATATGCGGCTGAGCTTAAAGTTGAAGATGGAAGACCAGTAACTCAAACTATTAAAGCTGATGCAAAAGGTACATTGCACTACTTCTTATTAGAGGGTGATTATTTAGAATCAAAAGTAGATATTAAAGCTGGTGAAGAGGTAACTCAAAAAGGTCTATTTGCAGTAATTGTTGATAAAGAGAATCGTGAAGCGGCAAGACACTATATTGCTAGAGGTTCAATTGTTGAAGCTGGAGCTGGAAGCGAGATTAAAAAAGGTGATGTTATATGCCATCCTAAAGATACATCAAAAGTTGTAATTGCTGAGTGGGACCCATACTCAGACCCAATTATTGCTACAAGTGGTGGTATTGTTAAGTTCGAAGATATAATTCCAGGAGTTACAGCATCTGAACAGTATGATGAGATTACAGGTGAGACTAGATTGACACTAAATGAGTATATTGCTTCTAGCTTTAAACCAACAATTGTTATTGCTACTGAAAGTGGAGAGTTGGTTAAATATCCTCTTGAGCCTAAGACTTCTATATTTGTTCAAGAAGGTACAGAAGTTCATGAAGCTGACATATTAGCTAAAAAGGCAAAAGCGGCTATTAAATCTAGCGATATTACTGGTGGTCTTCCAAGAGTTAGTGAACTATTTGAGGCAAGACGCCCTAAAGATATTGCATTAATTGCTAAGATTGATGGAGAGATTAGATTTGGTAAGCCAATTAGAGGGAAAGAGAGACTCTATATTGTAAATGGTGAAAAAGAGGTAGAGTATATTGTAGATAAAGGTAAAGAGATTCTTGTAAGAGATGGAGACTTTGTTCATACAGGAGAGCTTTTAACAAGCGGAGTAATCTCAAGCCACGATTTATTAGAAGCTCTTGGAGAAAAAGCACTATATGAACATATAGTATCAGAAGTACAGCAAGTTTATCGCCGTCAAGGGGTAAATATTGCAGATAAGCATATTGAGATAGTTGTTTCTCAAATGTTAAGACAGGTAAAAATTGTAGATAGTGGTGATACTAAATTTATTGAAGGTGATTTAGTATCTCGCGTTAGATTTATAGAAGAGAATGAAAATATAATTAGAAGAGGTGGACGCCCAGCAATTGCTGAGCCAATCTTAGTAGGTATTACAAGAGCGGCTGTTGGAGCAGATAGTATAATTTCTGCGGCTTCATTCCAAGATACTACAAAGGTTTTAACATCAGCTTCTATTGCTGGTGCTGTTGATAGATTAGAAGATTTAAAAGAGAATGTTGTAATTGGTCGTTTAATTCCAGTAGGTACTGGTATGATTAAACCAAATGATATTAAATTACAGAGTGTAGATATAGAAGAAGATTAAACCTATTTATAAACTATTATCCTTTTTGCAATATAATTAAGATATATATTGCAAAAGGATAGTTATGAAAAGAGCTCTTTTAATAGTAACATTAATATTTAGTTATATTTTTAGTAATAATTTAGTAATTTATAATAATAACTTAGCTTCAATTAGCTCTACAGCCACCTTTATGGTAAAAAAAGGTGTAAATAAATTAGAGTTTCCAAATTTTCCAAATACAATTATTACAGATTCTATTTTAGCAGACTTTAGTAGCAATATTGAGCTTTTAGAACAAGTTTTTAAATCTAATAGAACAGATTTTAACAATATTTTGAGATTAAATTTGAATCAAGATGTTCTCTTTTATCCTATAAATAGTCTCTCTAAAACTTTAGAAGGTAAATTGATAAATATAAAACCAATTACAATTATCTCAAATAATAGATACTATATTTTAGATTCTCCTTTGCAAATTATATATAAAAACTATCCTCAAAATTCAAATAGTGCACTAATTAGTTGGAAAGTTATTGCTAAAAAAGATGCAAAAGAGCGAGTAAAAATAGATTATCTAGCAAGAGGTTTTAATTGGTATGTAAATTATATTTTAAAATTACAAGATAAAAGATTAAACCTAAGAGCTTTGGCAACTATAGAAAATAGTAGTGGTAAAGATTTTAAAGATGCAAATATATCTTTAATTGCAGGTAAGCTAAATAGTATTATGCCAGCACAGCCAAGAGCTGTAAGAACTTTATATTCAAAAACTCCAAATCTAAAAGATACAGCACCTAAAAAGATAGATGGTTACTATAAGTATGAAATTTTATTTAAAACAGATATATTTAATAATCAAACTAAACAAATTACTATTATAGATAAAAAAGATATACCATATAAAAGTTACTCTTTAGCATATAATAGTAATTTTAATAACTATGGCATTAGAAAATTAAATTTTACTAAACATATAGAATTTATCAATAATAAAAAAAGCAATCTTTATTTGCCTCTCCCATATGGAAAGGTAAGAGTTTATAAAAATAGTATCTATCTAGGGCAAAGCTATATTCAAAATACCACAAAAGATGAAAAAATAGATATTGCTATAGGAGATCTGTTTGATGTAGTTGGAGAGAAAAAAATTCTAAAATATATCTCTAAAGATAATTATAAGTTTATTAAAACTCAATATACCATAAAAAACAGAAGTAAAAAATTACAAATTTTAAAAATAAAAGAGCAAATTCCAAGATATGGTAATAATATAAAAAAACAAACAAATTGTAAAGATATTTGTATAAAAAAAGAAGAGAGTGCATTTATTAATCTTTATACAATAAAACTTAAACCTAATAGCAACTACACTTTTACTAGTAGCTTTGAGATAAGCTATTAGTAAATTTTATGAATTTAATACAAAATCTTTTTACACTCTTTTAACATATAAATA
>CAZCOI010000082.1:0-5405 GCA_964500335.1 uncultured Nitratifractor sp. | reverse complement strand
TAACTACATGATGTTCATAAGCATATTGATGATAATTTTCTATATCATTAAAATAATCTTGTAAAATTTGAGCTGTATAGTTTGAGTGTTTGTATCCATATATATTTTTATTAAAATCGCCTCTTAATTTTTTCTCTGCCCTTTGCCCAAACTTCCCAATATCATGCAAAAGCCCGGCAAGTGCTATCAAATCTACCTTTTTCATCTACATTTACCCCTTTTTATTTAGCATATTATAAAAAGCTTTTTTGTCAAAAATTATCAAGATAACCTCCTTTATAAACAATTTATCTCTATTTTCCCAAGTCCGAAGCTATTTAATTTGCCAACGCCGGTAATTTCGCCATATTTAAGCAAAGCAAAAACTTGCGGTGAAATATTGCTTAAAACCATCTCGCCAATAACCCCTCCTACTTTCATTTTTGTTTTTTGGCGGTTAGAAAAACGCTCTAAATCTAAAAACTTTAGCTCTTGCATAACAGTTGTTGGAAAGCTTTGAATTTTTTCTTTAATACCGCTATAGTGCTCTTTTTTCTTAACAATTGAGATTAAAATATCTTTAATAGTTAAATTTTTTGCGTTTAAATATTTGCCGTCTCTTTTAATTCTAATAGGAGTTATAATTTTTAATTTTGCAACTTGGCAGGTTTTATTAACTTCTAAAGAATTTGGGGTTATTTTTAAATTATTAAACTTTTTATTTTTATAAATTAAATTGTTATTTGCATAAATTTCTAAATTGTTTGTAGTTACTCTATCTTTTCCAAGCCCTTTTTTTGTTACCATTTTTTCTATTGCGCTTAAAATATAAGGATATTTATCGATAGCGCCATTAAATAGTTTTATATTAAAATTTATAGTTTTTGGATTTAAAGTGTAGTTTAAAGAGTAGTTTACAAAACTGTTTTTTTGCTCGTAAAACTCATAATATATACAGTTTTCTTTTGCAAAACAGTCACTACAATTTAGTGTAGGATTTATGCAAACAACATCTTTTAAATTAACTCCAAAAGCACCCCTAATCATTGAACCTATAAAAAAAGGCGCCTTAATATCAGTGTTAATTTTAAAATCTATAAATTTCATATAAGAAACCTTTTTTCAAAAATCTTTTTATTCTATCAAATTAAGAATTAAATTACTACTATTTTTAGCATATATTGCAAATCTAACTTAAAATTATATATTGCTTAAAATCAACGCATATATTATCAAGTTTAATTGTCAAAAATTGTCAAGCAGGACTATTTTATAAGAGAGTTCCACTTTTTTGCTTTTACAAGTAAGGCATTTTGGGTTCTAAATTTTGTAACACCTAAGATTGCTTCTTTGTTAAATTTAACATCTCTTGTTTTATAGGTAATTACTGCTCCGTTTGGATAGTTTTGAATAAATTTGTTTAGCTCTTTTGCACTGTTTAGAATAATTAGAGGTTTTTTAAGCCTACCAACAAAGTGATATTGATTATGATATTTGCCATAATGAGCTACTTTTACTCCTTTATTTTGCAATGAGTTGATTTTTTTGGCAAAATTTGTTAAATCTTGACTTTTTAAATATAAATATAGATTAAAATGTAGTATAAAAATAAGCAAAATTGAGCCTATTGAGATAACTTTTATTTGATTTTTTTGCTCTTTAAATTTAAAAAACGCTAAAAATAGAGAATAGATTATTAAAATAATACCACTTATAATAAATGTTTTTGTATCTAAATACCTTAGATAGTAGCCTTTAATAAAATTAGGTGCTAACATCATAGCTACTCCTAAAAGTAAGTAGATAAAAGATATAAAATAAGAGCTATTTAGTTTACTGTTTTTAGTAATAGCTCTAGTTGCAAGTATTGCAAAGGCTAAAAATTCGGGCGCAATATATGCTAACTGCTTTCCGCTAATTAAAGAGAATATTACAAAAGTTCCACCAATCCAGACAACTACTACTCTTAAACCAAAATCTAACTCTTTAAAGATAGTTTTAAGACCATTCCAAAAGCCTCTATAAAAAAACCAAGGAAAAAGCAAAAGTGGAATCCAAGGCAAATACCACCAAAATGCTCTTTTATGAGCAAATGAGTTTACAGCTCTACCAGCATATTGCCCCCAAAAAATACCATATGCAAATGCATCACCACCTTTAATAGCCGCTGGAATTGCCCAAATTAGTGCAATTAATATACCAGCTACTACAGATAAAAAGCCTTTTATATAAAAGCTAACTTTCAATTTTTTTGGAGATATATAGAATGCAAAAATATATAGTGGTAAAAGGTGGGCTAAAATTACAGGGCTTTTTGCTAATATTCCAAACCCTATTGCAAATGTTAATATCAAATAACTGCTTAGTTTGTCATCTAAAATTGCTTTTAAACCCCCATAAATTGCTAAAGCCACCCAAAAGCTAAGCATAATATCAAACATTAACAGGGTTGAGTAAAATAAAAATATAACACTACCACTCAAAACCCATCCAAATGAATTAGCGCCTTTTTTATCATTGCTCCATAGTAGTTTGTATATTTTATACCCTACAACCAATACTCCTGTAGAAAAAATAAGTGGAATAAATCTAACTATTGTCTCGTTTACACCAAATATTTTCCAAAATAATACAATAATCCAAAAAAGAAGAGGTGGCTTATGGTCGTATGGCATTGCATTTAGTGTTGGCACAAGATAGTTTTGGGTATTATACATCTCCCATGCTACGCTTATATAGCGAGTTTCATCTATTATCATAAGAGGTCTAAAATATATTGCAATTGTAATGGTTATTAATAGCAAAATAGACGGTGTTAGTAAATCTTTATTAATCTTCATTTTTAACCTAAATTTCTTTATAATTTTTCTAAATAGTAGGATTTAGTAGAATTATAGCCTAATTTTAATATAATATCTTCAATTAATAAAAGGTAATAGATGAAAAGATATATAAAAGTTAGCATTATTGGCATACTTTTTATAGCAATTGTTTCATATTTTTATATAGATAGAGCTTTGGCTCTCTATTTTGCGTCTAATCCTTGCTGTATTAAGAGTTTTCTTAGTTCATTTAGCGATTTTGGATTAAGTGAATACTATTTAATTCCATCTCTTTTAATTGCTGTAATATTTTATAAAAGCAAAGATTACATATCTAAAAGAGCCTTTTATATATTTGCAACTACTGCACTATCTGGTATTATTGTAATAGTTATAAAAGTAATTTTTGCTAGGTATCGTCCACCAAAATTTATAAATGAAGAGCTATATGGGTTTAATTGGTTTGATTTTGGTTATATTATAAACTCTTTCCCATCAGGGCATAGTGCAACTGCCTTTAGTGTATATGTAGCTTTAAGCCTGCTTATTCCTAAATTTAAATGGTTTTTTTTAATATTTGCTACTCTTATTGCTCTAAGCCGTGTGGCGTTAGGAGTTCATTATCTTAGCGATGTATTAATTGGTTCGCTTATTGGAGCAACTATTAGTCTATTTTTATATAGACTCTTTTTTGGAGAGAGAGCTTGAATTTAAAAGTTTTGCTAATTGTAATTGCAATAATTAATTTTATTTTGCCTCTTGGTATTACACCTCTATTTGATTTAGACGAAGGTGCTTTTAGCGAAGCAACAAGAGAGATGCTAGCGAGCAAAAATTATATAACTACATATCTTGATGGAGCACTTAGATTTGATAAACCTATTTTAATATATTGGCTTCAGGCATTTAGTGTTAAAATATTTGGTTTAAATGAGTTTGCTTTGCGTTTGCCATCTGCAATTGCTGGGCTGTTTTGGGCATATTTTATTTATATTTTCACAAAAAGAGTTTACAATAAAGATATAGCATATTATGCAACTCTTTTTATGATTAGTGCACTACAAATAAATCTTATTGCAAAAGCGGCAATTGCTGACTCACTTTTAAATTTGTTTATTGCACTCTCTATTTTTAGTGCATGGCTATATCTTGATACAAATAAAAATAAGTATCTATATTTATCATTTGCATCTATTGGGCTAGGTACACTTACAAAAGGTCCTGTTGCTATTATGGTTCCGCTTATAAGCATATTTATATTTATGTTAATGAATAGACAAATTGGCAAATTTTTTAAAACTATCTTTAATCCACTTGGCATTGTGATATTTTTAGCAATCGCTTTACCTTGGTATATTTTAGAGTATATTGATCAAGGGCAAAAATTTATTGATGGCTTTTTTTTAAAACATAATATCCAAAGATTTAATAGCGCTTTTGAGAGCCATAAAGGTTCAATTTTTTACTACATTCCTGTAGTTATTTTAGGAGTTTTGCCTTTTAGCTCTATTTTATTAAAAACTATTTTAAAAATTAAAGATATTTTAGTATCTAATCTTGAGCTATTTTTAATTATATGGTTTCTATTTGTATTTGTTTTCTTCTCATTCTCTGGAACTAAATTGCCTCATTATGTGATATATGGATATACTCCTTTATTTATTTTAATGGGGGTTTATGCCTCTAAAAATTTAAATAAACTAAGTTTTTTTGATATATCGTTTGTTTTAGCTCTTTATATAATTTTATTTGCTTTACCCTTTTTAAGTAGCTATATAGAGCCAAAGAATCAATATATTAAAGATATATTAGATGGTGTTAAAGATAGTTTTGATATAAAATATTTAATTTTTATAGCCTTTGGCTTTGGTGCTACTATAATTGTTTATAAAATTAACCTAAATATAAAATATAAAAGTGCAATATTTGCACTAATATTTACAGCTTTAATTAATTTTGTTGTAATTGCCTCTTATGGAAATTTAGTTCAACAGCCTCTAAAAGATGCCGCAATATATGCAAAAAAACATAATTTAAAGGTTATAAGGCACGGTATTACTATGCCAAGCTTTTTGGTATATTTAGAAGATAAGTCTCTAAAAGAAGAACCAAAAAAAGGAAGTGTTGTATTAACAAAAAGCAAATCGTTAAATGAATTTAAAAGCTATGAAGTCTTATTTAACAAAAATGGAATTTATCTAATAAAACTAAAATAGCCTTTAAACTTTAACCATATATCAAATGCGGTAGCCACAATGAGATTTGAGGAATATAAGTTACAAGCAAAAGTCCGATTAATATTGCACTTGCCCAAGGAAGAGCGTAAATTATTACATCTTTTAAGCTAACTCCGGTAATTCCGCTTGTAACAAACAAATTTAGCCCAATTGGCGGAGTTATCATACCAAGTTCCATATTAATCGTTACTATTATTCCAAAGTGTATCGGATCAATCCCAAGTTCTTTTGCAACCGGCAAAAGCAGAGGAACCATAATCATAATAATTGCGCTTGGTTCCATAAAATCGCCCGCAAAAAATAGCAAAATATTTACAAAAAGCAAAAATAGTATAGGACCAACATGTGCGTTTACTAAAAACTCAGT
>CAZCOI010000081.1:0-8470 GCA_964500335.1 uncultured Nitratifractor sp. | reverse complement strand
AAATTGGCGCAAAAAATTTTTAATAAAGAGTTTAAAGATATAACTTTAGAGCAATTTTATCTGCCTTCTCCATCACCGGCATATGCGGCAATGAGCTTTGAAGAAAAATGTAAAATATATAAGGAGAGATTGCTTTGACTTGGGCAATAGGCGATATTCAGGGATGTTATGATAATTTAAAAGAGTTGCTAAAATTAATAGAGTTTAATCCTAAAAAAGATAAATTGTGGTTTGTTGGCGATTTGGTAAATAGAGGTAAAAAGAGTCTTGAGGTTTTAGAGTTTTTAATATCAATACAAGACTCAATCAAAGTAGTTTTAGGAAACCACGATATAAGCTTAATTTCTGCATATTATGGACTAAAAAAAAGCAATCCAACAATTGCGCCAATATTAGAGCATAAAAATGCAAAAAAATATATCAACTGGCTAAGAGAGAAGCCATTTTTGCATATTGATTATAATTTAGGGTATGCTTTAACACATGCTGGCATAGCACCAGATTTCGAAATAGGAACAGCAAAATATTATAATGATATTTTACAAAAAAGGTTACAAAGCTCTAATGTTAAAGAGTGGCTAAAATTTATGCTATCTAAAGATACCACTAGCTCAAAAGAGATTATAGAAGATTTAGATTTAGAAAGATATGCACTAAATAGTTTTATTAGAATGAGATATTGCTATAAAGATGGAGAGTTAGATTTTAAACAAAAAGGCTCTCCTAAAAATTTAAAAAGCTCAAAACTATACCCTTGGTTTGATTGCCCATCAAAAATAGATAAAGAGTTAAAAATAGTATTTGGGCATTGGTCCACTTTGGGTTTTTTAGATAGAGATGATATCTTAGCTTTAGATACTGGCTGTATTTGGGGAGGGGAATTAACAGCCTACTCGCTAAATAAAAATATTAAAATTTCTACTAAATGCAAAGGTATTCCACTAGAGTAGCTACAAAGGAAGATATATTTTATCTAAAAGCTCCTGGTACTCCATTTTTGGATTAGAATCTATTGTTATTCCGCCACCACTGTGGTAATATAGATTATCCCCATCTTTGCTTATTGCTCTTATCATTACAGCACTTTGCATACAATTTCCATCAAATATTCCAAAAACTCCTGTATAAAGATCTCTTTTAGAGGTTTCTATATTATTAATAATATCTATAGTTTTCTTTTTTGGTGTACCTGTAATTGAACCAGCAGGTAAAATGGTATCTAAAATATCTCCTAAATTTTTATACCAATTTTTTGGTAATTTTGCCTCTATTTTTGAACTAACTTGCAAAAGCTCTTTATCGCCTGCTTTAATTTTATCTATATACCTAAAAGAAGGTACTTTTGTATCAAATCCAACCATATTTAAATCGTTTCTCATTAAATCTACTATCATTGTATGCTCTGCTAGCTCTTTTTTATTATTTAAAATTATCTCTTTAGCATTAGGTATAGAAGCATCAATTGTACCTTTCATAGGATATGTTGAAATTGTATTATCTTTTATTTTTACAAAACACTCTGGAGAAAAACATACAAACTCATTATCAATCAAAAGTTTATAAGGAGCCTTTGCTTGGGCAAAAATATCTGCTAAAGTTAAATTGGTCTCTATTTTTGTTCTAAAAGTTAAATTTAATAGATAAGTATTGCCATTTTTAATCTCTTCTATTACACTATTAAAAGCTCTTAAATAAGTATCATAAGAGATAGGATACTTTTTTAAATATGCTCTTTTATTTAAATTTATGCTCTTTGTGCAATCAAAGCTATAAGCAATATCTCCACTTAATTTACTTAGCTCTTTTACATAAATTTTAGATTTATCATAAGATATTATAAAAATAAACGGCTCTTTTTTAGAAGCTAAATAGTTAATTTGCTCAAAACCGCTACTTTTATCTAAAAAATTAATTGCCATTATCTAATAACAGATGCTTTAATACTGCCATTCTAACAAATACACCATTTTGAACTTGCCTCAATACAAGCGATTTAGAGCTTTGCAAAACCTCATCGCTAATATCTATATTTCTCATTACAGGTCCAGGATGCATAACTGCTAAATTTCTATTTTTTATCATATCATATGTTATACAGTAATGTTTTGCATACTCATTATAATCTTCAAATATTGGCTTTTGATGGCGCTCTAACTGAGCTCTAAGACTTATTATTAAATCTATATTATCTAAAATATCCTCTAAATTATCTGTATTTTTTAACTCTGTTTTTGGCATAAACTCTTTTGGAGCAACCAAAGTTACATCTAGCCCTACACTTTTAAATAGTTTTATACCAGAACTAGCCACTCTTGAGTTTGCAATATCTCCAACAATTGCAACTTTTTTGCCTTCTATATCTCCATTAAAATACTCTTTTATAGTAAATAAATCTAAAAGTGCTTGAGTTGGATGAGCAACTTTGCCTGTACCTGCATTTATTACTGGAGCTAACTGCATATTAGCTAAAATTTTTGCAGTTTCATTTTGAGAGTGCCTAATTATAACACCATCAGGTCCCATAGCACACAAATTTGCAAAAGTATCTTCTAAAGTCTCACCCTTTTTTGTAGAAGATTTAGAAGGATCTAAATGAACAACACTTGCTCCTAATCTTTTAGCCGCAACTTCAAAAGAGCTTCTTGTTCTTGTGGATGGTTCAAAAAAGAGCGTTATAATTAATCTATTATCAAGTAGCTTTATAAAAGGCTTGTTTTTAAACTCATTCGCATCTTTTAATATTTTATCTATCTCTTTATGCGATAAACTATCGACATCTACTAAATGTTGCATTCAAAACCCTTTTATTTTAAATTTATTATATCAAAATGGCTTTAAATTCTAAAATCTCTTATATACTCTTTTAGAGTAAACCAATTATTAAAATAGCTATCATAAAATGGTTTAGTAACACTTTTAAAGCTATCTTTATCTCTATATAAATTTACACACCATTCATAACTTATATTATTAGTCTCAAGCGCATTTATACTTAAAAGTGTCTCATTAATACAACCTAAATAGCTAGGTGTTACTAAAAGTGTTTTTAAATTTAAATCTTTTATTAAATCTATCATAAAATAATCTTTTTTTATAGGAACCATAAGCCCGCCTGCCCCTTCAACCAATAAAAAATCGCACTGCGACTTAAGTTGCATATATTTTTTTACAATTTCGCTAATATCTATTATACCTTCAGTATCGGCACTAAATGGGGCTGAGGGTAGCTTAAAAGTATATGCTGTAATATCAAAAGGTGAAAATTTTTTAAAATTTTTATTATATTTTTGACAAACCTCAAGGAGTTGATGAGCATCTTGTGGTATATTAGTTACTCCAGTCTCTATTGGTTTGAATGCACCAATTTTTATGCCATTTTTGCCAAGGTGCTCAAGCATTTTAATAGAGGCATAAGTTTTACCAATATTGGTATTTGTAGCAGTGATAAAAATTTTTTTGTTCATATTATGCAATTCTTTAATTTTTTAGTATAATTATAATATATATCCATTTAAGCAGGAGTTAAAAGGTGCCAAACATACAAGAGGCAACAAAAATAGAAATAGATTTAGCAAATCCACCAAAATATAAAGTAATATTACATAATGATGATTATACACCTATGGATTTTGTAATAGATATTTTAGTAAAGATTTTTCATAAAAATTTAGATGAAGCAAATAGACTAACTTGGCAAGTACATGAAGAAGGTAAAGCAGTTTGCGGAATATATGTGCAAGAGATTGCACAAACTAAAGTGCATCAAGTAAAAAGCATAGCCAAAGCAAACGGCTTTCCTCTGCTTGCTACTATGGAGTTAGAAAAGGATTAATTATGATAAGTGCAAAATTAAATAAAGTTTTTAATAAAAGTATGCTTTTAGCCAAAGAGCGAAAACATGAATATATAACACTTGAGCATATATTATATGCAATTATAAATTCTGATGATGGCTATAAAATGCTTACAGAATTAGGTGCAAATATAGATAGAATGCTAGAGTTTTTAAACAACTATCTTAAAGAGCATGTACCTGTAATAGAAGAAGGTAGCGAGCCAATGGAGACTATGCCTTTATCTCAAGCAATAAATGAGATGATGATACATGTTAATTCTTCTGGAAAAAAAGAGGCAAGCATTGGTGATATGCTAGCGGCAATTATGTTGCAAGATAAGAGCTTTGCAACAGCTATATTAGAACAAGAAGGAATTGAAAGATTAGATATTTTAGAATATATCTCACACAATAGCGAAACTAAAGATATAGATGATATAGATATAATAACTCAAGATGAAAAAGAAGAGCAAAGTAGCCACCCTCATTTAGATAACTTTACTGTTGAGCTTACAGCACTTGCAAAAAACGATAAAATAGATGAAGTTATAGGCAGAGAAAATGAGATAGATAGAGTTATGCAGATACTTTGCCGCCGTAAAAAGAATAACCCTTTATTAGTTGGCGAGCCAGGTGTTGGAAAAACTGCAATTGCTGAAGGATTAGCTTTAAAAATTGCAAATTTAGATGTACCAGATATTTTAAAAGATGCAAAACTTTATGCCCTAGATATGGGAACACTAATTGCTGGCACAAAATATAGAGGAGATTTTGAAAAACGCTTAAAAGGAGTAATAAAAGAGCTAAAAGAGCAGGAAAATGCAATTTTATTTATAGATGAAATCCATACACTAGTAGGAGCAGGAAGCACAAGCGGAGGAAGTATGGATGCTAGCAATTTGCTTAAACCTGCACTTGCTAGAGGTGAGTTAAAATGTATTGGTGCTACAACCCATCAAGAGTATAGAAACTTTTTTGATAAAGATAAAGCCCTATCACGCCGTTTTGGAAAAGTTGATATTGATGAGCCAAATATAGAAGATACTTTTAAAATTTTAAAAGGGCTCCAAAGCAAATATGAGAAATTTCATAATATTAAATTTAGCGATAGTGCTTTGCAAAGTGCAATTGATTTAAGCGTTAAATATATACACGATAGATTTTTACCAGATAAAGCTATAGATATTATTGATGATGCAGGTGCTCATTTTATGTTAAGAGGCAAAAGTAATGTAACAATAAAAGAGAAAGATATTCAAGATATTGTCTCAAAAATGTTAAAATTGCCACCTGCAACAATTAAACAAAACGATACTATAAAACTTAAAAATCTATCTAAAAATTTATCTAAAAAGATTATTGCTCAAGATGAAGCAATAAATGCATTAACCGAAGCAATTAAACGCTCATATGCAGGATTAAATAACCCAAATACTCCTATTGGAAGCTTTCTATTTATAGGTCCTACAGGTGTTGGGAAAACCGCTTTATCAAATGCCTTAGCAGATGAGCTTGGTGTTCATTTTGAACGACTTGATATGAGCGAATATATGGAAAAACATAGCATTAGCCGCCTAATTGGCGCACCTCCTGGATATGTTGGATTTGAGCAAGGTGGATTATTAACAGAAATTATAAAAAAACACCCTCATACTGTACTGCTATTAGATGAAATAGAAAAAGCTCATCCAGATATTATGAATATTTTATTACAAATTATGGATGGTGCAAAATTAACTGATAATAATGGCATAGTAAGTGACTTTAAACATGTAATTTTAATTATGACCTCAAACTTAGGAACAAAAGAAGCAAATGTTATGGGCTTTAATAAAAATGAGAGTATAAAAAGCTACAGAGCTATTAACAGCTTCTTTAGTAGCGAATTTAGAAATAGATTAACAAAAATTATAGAGTTTAAAGAGCTAACTCTAAATGATTTAATAAAAATTGTAAAAATTGAGATTGATAAACTTAATCTATTATTAGAATCTAAAAATGTTAAAGTAAAACTTACACCTTCATCTCAAAAAGAGATTGCAAAAGAGGCTCAAAAAGGGTTTGGTGCAAGGGATATTGCTAGAGTTATAGATAGTCAAATTAAAGAAAAACTTAGTAATGAGATTCTATTTGGCTCACTCAAAAAAGGTGGTGAAGTAATTGTTGGATTTGCAAAGGATAACTATACATTTGACTTTAAGGCTAAATAGTGCCTTCAATGTTTGATGAAGATTTTTTTATACCACCTCTTAGTAAATTTAGCTTCTCATTCCCCAACCCTAAAAATGCAAGTGATGAAGGGCTTCTTGCATATGGTGGGGGATTAGAGCCAAATAGAATATTAACTGCTTACAGAAATGGAATATTTCCTTGGTATAATGAAGGAGACCCAATTTTATGGTGGTCTCCTAATCCAAGATTAATTCTCTATCCAAATGAATTTAAAGTTAGTAAATCTTTTAGAAAAATACTTAAAAATAAAAAATATATTGTTAAATTTGACCATAATTTTGAAGAAGTAATACTAATTTGTGCTAAAATTAGAGAGTTCAAAGAGGGTACATGGCTAATAAAAGAGATGAGAGATGCTTATACCAATCTTCATTATATGGGCTATGCACACTCTGTCGAAGTATATGAGGATAATAAGTTAATAGGTGGCTTATATGGCATAGCCTTAGGAAGTGCATTTTTTGGAGAAAGTATGTTTTCTCTTAAATCAAATGGTTCAAAAATTGCCCTTAAGGCTCTATGCGATATAGCTAAGGAAAATAAAATAAATTTTATTGATTGCCAAGTTCCAACTAAACATCTGCAAAGTTTAGGCGCAAAACTAATAGATAGAGATATCTTTTTAGAAGAGCTAAAAAACTCTTTGCAAAGTAGTTCAGCAATTGATAGTTGGAAAGAGCTAACATGGGAGTATAAAGATGGTTGATGAAACAACAGGTTTTTCACTATGGGTAGATTTTATCGAAAGAGATTTTATAAAAACTACTCTAAAAGAGTTAATTAACAACGAAATTATAGATGGTGCAACAAGCAACCCTTCAATTTTTGCAAATGCAATAACAACTTCAGGTGCTTATAAAGAACAACTTTTAACTTTAAAAGATAAATCTCCAAAAGAGAAATATGAAGCACTAGCAATTACAGATATTAAATCTACAGCAAAAGAGCTAAAAACTTGCTACGATAGAGGTTTTGAAGGGTATGTAAGTATAGAGGTTGATCCTTTTTTATCTAACGATGCTACAGCCACAATCAAAGAGGGAATAAGACTATTTAAAGAGATAGATGAGCCAAATGTAATGATAAAAGTTCCAGCTACTAACGCAGGTTATATTGCTATGGAAGAGCTTTTAGCAAGAGGAATAAGCGTAAATGCAACTTTGGTATTCTCTCCTACTCAAGCTATTAAAGCAAAAGAGGCTATGATAAAAGGAATAAACAAATTTAGCTCTTTTAGTGATGATGGCAGAGCTGAAGGAGTTATAAGCATATTTGTTAGTAGATTTGATAGAAAATTAGACTCAAAATTAAAAGAGTTAAATATTCCAACTGCAAAAACAGGAATTTTAAATGCCGCAAAGATATATAATATATTAATGGAGAAAAAAGAGCCTGCAATTAAACCTCTATTTGCAAGCACAGGCGTTAAAAAAGAGCAAGAGTTACCACAAGATTACTATATAACAAACCTTGTAGCAAAACATAGTATAAATACAGCTCCATTAGATACTATTTATGCTTATGAGAATAATCCAAATAAAGGAAAACTTGCACTTCCAATTACAAATGATGCTATAGAAGCTCATTTTAATGCATTAAAAGACAATGGTATTGATATTAACAAAATATATGATGAGCTTATGCAAGAAGGTCTTAAAGCTTTTGAAGAGGCATTTAGCAAACTACTTAAATCTTTAGAGTAACTCACCCTTGAGGCTTTTGCCTCTTTAAATAAGGATTTTAATGAATTATGAGAGTATGATAACTGCTAATAGAATAGAAAAAATTAAAAATCTACTTGCAAAAAAACAGAGTAATTTAGAAATTTTTATGGATAAAGTGCATGATAGCAGAAATATTAGCGCAATCATTAGAAGTTGCGATGCTGTTGGTGTTTTAAATTTATACTACACAAGCTTTAATAATAGACTTTTAAAAACAAATAAAATGGTTACTCAAGGAAGCCACAAATGGGTTGAAAAAACTCATATTAAACATGAAGATAGATTAAACTTTTTAAAACAAAAACAAACTAAAGGTTACCAAATTGTTGCTACCGCGCTTGATAGCGATTCTATCTCTTATAGCCAAATAGATTATACAAAACCTACTATTATTGTTCTTGGCAACGAAAAAGAAGGAGTTGATAAAGATATTTTAAAAATAGCCGATAAAAAAATAATAATTCCGATGGTTGGAATGGCACAAAGTTTAAATGTCTCGGTTGCCGCGGCAATAATTTTATTTGAGGCAAAACGCCAAAGAGAAAAAGCTAAAATGTATGATGTTATGCAACTTAATAAACAAGAGTATGAAAAAATATACAATAAATGGATAAAACGAGACGCTTTATTAAAACGAATAAAAGGCAAAATGAGCAGATAGGTAATAGGTAGTAAAAAT
>CAZCOI010000080.1:0-1907 GCA_964500335.1 uncultured Nitratifractor sp. | reverse complement strand
GCAGGAAGAAGCGGTAGAGCCAAAGATGCAGTAGTTGTTGTGCAGACCTCTCAGGCTGATTTTTTTATGCCATATTTAAAAGATTACGAAGATTTTCTAAAAGAGGAGTTAAGCTTTAGAGAGATGGCAAACTATCCACCGTTTGCTAATCTTGCAAGAGTATTAATTGCCAATAAAGATTACAAAAAAGCGCACAATTGCATGCAAAAGGCTTTGAGTATTATAAGAGAAGATAAATTGGTAGAGATTGTTGGCTATGGTGCTTCACCAGTTGAGAGAATTGCAAATAAGTGGCGCTTTTTTATACTGTTAAGATCTAGCAAAAAGATAAATTTATTAAAAATTTTACATCAAATTACCGATATAGAAAATATTGAGATAGATATGGACCCCGTTGATTTTAGCTAATATTTAAGCAAGAAGGAAAAAATAAAAAAAGTTTTTACCTGTTTTGTAATGAAATTAGAACAAAATTATAATAAAATACAACCACATGCTAAAGAGTCAATAGAGCAAGATTATAAAAAGTAAAATTGTTCTTTTTGCATTTTTTAAAAAAAGTGTTATAATATTTAAAATGCGAGGAGGATATTATGAAAAAATTACTTTTTTTTATTGCTCTAACTCTGTTAGCAATGGGTGGGGAGAATAATCAAACACAAGATTGCAATGCAACTGCGCACCATAGCTGTATTAAAACAAATAATGGACATCTGTTTTATGACGATGCTTTAGTGGGTACTTGGCAATTAGAAGAACAAACATTAGTAACTCCTAATGGTTCTAAAAAATCAAGATTTTCTGGACATAAATTAATATTTAGAGATGACAATACCTATATAGAGGATTACTCAAGTGAAACTTCTGAGCCTTTAAGTATAAATTCACCTCAAGGCACAATTGTTAATACTTATGTTGGTTCTGGAAGTGTTGAAGGAATTTATAGTGTTGGCAAAAATATAAACTCTTATGCTTTTTTGAAAATCATTAAATTGGGTGGAACTACTTTAAAAATAATTCATCATAGTTCAACTGGCTATAACAAAACTACTAAACTTCCGCCATCCTTTCCGTTATGTATAGGTAAACCTCAATCAGATGCTTCATTAAATAATTATGTAAAAGTTGATTATTTTATACATAAAAATCTTGGTATTTTAACTACAAAAGCTATAATGCCAACAGGTGTTAAGATTATTGGCAAATATAAATTAATATCTCATTAAAATAAAAGTCTCTAATTAGAGGCTTTTAAAACTCTAACTCTAAAGAAAATTTTGTTAAAATAGTTATACTTTAAAAAAAGAGAATATTTTATGATAAAAAGATATCCAACAAAAAAGATATATATTAAAGATATAGCAATTGGTGGGGATGCGCCAATTAGTGTGCAGTCTATGACTTATAGCGATACTAGAGATGTTAAGGCTACGCTAGAGCAGATTAGAAGATTGCAGTTTGTAGGGTGCGATATTGTAAGAGTTGCGGTGCCAGATATGGAAGCTGCCGTTGCACTTAAAGAGATTGCCAAAAATACAACAATGCCACTTGTTGCTGATATTCACTTTAACTGTCGCTTAGCATTAGAAGCGGCAAAGTGGGTAGATGCTGTGCGTTTTAACCCTGGAAATATTAGTGATAAAAATAAGATTAAAGAGATTGTAAAAGCTTGTAAAGAGAGAAAACTGCCAATTAGAGTAGGGGTAAATGCAGGAAGCTTAGAGAAAGAGTTTGAAGATAGATATGGAGCAACTGCTAGAGCTATGGTGGCTTCAGCTGAGTATAATATAAAGTTTTTAGAAGATTTAGACTTTAGCGATATTAAAGTATCTTTAAAAGCTAGCGATGTGCCAAGGACAGTAGAAGCTTATAGAATGCTTCGCCCAAAAAATAACTATCCGTTTCAT
>CAZCOI010000079.1:0-1903 GCA_964500335.1 uncultured Nitratifractor sp. | reverse complement strand
TACTGTTCGCTCAATTGAACCCGTTGCCTCTTTTATTCCAAAGATATTAGGAACATCGTTAAAAAGTCTTTTTACAGTATCTGGTTTTATATCAACACCTGTTCTTCCAGGAACATTATAAAGCATAAAAGGAATCTCAACCGAACTTGCAATCGCTTTATAATGCTCATAAAGCCCCTCTTGGCTTGGTTTATTATAATACGGACTTACCGAAAACAAAGCATCAGCTCCATATTTTTGAGCATGCTTTGCAATATCTATCGCTTCGTGAGTTGCGTTGCTTCCAGCCCCCGCTAAAACTTTAGTATTAGTTCCTTTGCAAACCTCTACGGCAATCTCTATGCATCTTTTATGCTCATCGTGCGTTAATGTTGCGCTCTCTCCAGTGGTTCCAACCGGACAGATGGCATCTATGCCGTTATCTATTTGTCTTTTAATAAGTTTTGCATAACACGCTTCGTCTAATTTTCCATTTTTAAACGGTGTAATAAGTGCGGTTGTCGCACCTGTTATTAATGAACTCATCTATTTTTCTCCTCTTAAAATAACAGTTGTTGATTTATTATTGTCAAAATATCTATTTGCAACCTCTTTTATATCTTTTAGCGTAATTTTATCTAAATTTTCTTCATATTCAAGCAAAGGTTTCAAATCGCCTTTTGCCAAATAGCTTCCAAAAAGAGATGCAAGAGAAGATGAGCTATCAAGCTCTCTTAAAAAATCTACTTTTGTATTTAATTTAATTTTATCAAGCTCTTCTTGGGTAACTTTACCATCTTTAATATCTTGAATATGAGATAATATCTCTTTTTCTAAAGTTTCTGCTTTAATATTTGGAGTTCCCATAGCTAAAAATAAAAATACACCTTGGTCTTTTAGCTCCATATTATAGCCATAAACTGTAGTTGCAAGCTCTTTTTTCTCAACTAAATCTTTATAAAGTCTGCTACTTTTTCCACTACTTAATATCTCTGCAATTGCAGATAATACAACCTGATCTTTGTGATTAAATGATGGTATATCATAAGCAATTGCAACTGTTTCAACACTATTGCCTTTTTTATGTATAACTACTCTTTTTGAACCATCTCTTGGAGGTTCATGAGGTTTAAAAGTATTAAAAATCGAGCAATTTCCATCAACTTTAGGGTTTTTAATACGGCTAAAATATTTCTTTGCCGCACTAAATACGCTATCTTTATCTATATCGCCAGCAACCACTAAAATAGCGTTGCTTGGTCTATAAAATTTTTGATGAAACTGCTTTAAATCGTTTATATTCCAACTTTTTATATCTGCCATAAATCCTATTGGTGTCCAATGATAACTATGTGAAGTAAAATGCTCATTAAATAATCTAAAATATAAATATCCAAGAGGGTTATTATCTGTTCTCCATCTTCTCTCTTCTGCTACAACATCTCTTTCGCTTTGAAACTCGCTATCTTTAAGCTCTAAATTTTGCATTAATTCGGCAAATAATTCAAAACTCTTTTCCATATATTTGGAACTACTTTTAATAAAGTAGTGCGTATAATCAAAGCCGGTTGATGCGTTATTTACCCCGCCAAATTCTTTAACTATTTTATCAAACTCTCCGGCTTTTAAATTTTTTGTAGATTTAAAATTCATATGCTCAAGCATATGCGCAATTCCGCTTTTTCCCATCATCTCATCGCCGCTACCGACTCTATAGTAAATATCGGTAGTTATTACGCCGGTATTATTATGCATCGGTATTGCAACAACGGTTAAATTATTTTCTAATGTGGTAACATAATGTTTTGGTAAAGAGTTTGCCATTAATTCTCCTATAAAAATTATTAAAAAAAGTAGTTTTTTCATTTTAAATCCGCTCCGATTGCCTCATTAATAGAGTTAAAGCCATCTTTTTTAATAAGCT